>CAYLJT010000161.1:0-12434 GCA_964383995.1 uncultured Polyangiaceae bacterium | reverse complement strand
CGACTACTCGGGCGAGGACAAGCAGGTCTTCGCGACCATCTTCGACAGCGGCTTCGTGCGCGCGTACTCAGCGGCCGCGGGCGAGGATTACCAAGGCGCCGACGGCGCCGCGAAGAACGCGAGACCCGGGCAACCCCCGCCAGGAAGAGCCCGTTGAACAAACCACGCAAGGCGTTTTCTTGGCCCACCCTGCGACGAAAAGTAGGCTACCCACGAACGGGATCGAAGGATCTTTCCCGCCCGGGGATCGGCCCCTCCGGTCCCTTCCACGAACGAGAACCTAGCCCGCTACGCGGCGAAACGTGAGGGCTGTAGGAAATGCGCATGAGGCCTCAAGCATTTGTCGTCGGGATATGCAGCGCGGTAGCTATCGCGATTTTCGCGCCGCGCGTGGCCGAAGCGCAGACCATCCCGCAGAGCGCGCCACGCGACGAGAACTGGGGAACGGTCTCCAACGTCGCGATGGTCGTTGGCGCCGCAACCGTCACGCTCATGCCCCGTGTCTACTACAGCGATCCAAGCGCAACCGCAGGCTGGAAAGGGCGCTGGCACTTCTCCCAGCTAGCCCCCGCGATGACGCTCACCGCGCTCACGCTCTTCGTCGACATCCCCGTCAAGGACGGCATCGAGTCCGCGCGTCCCGGCTGCAGCGCGAGCGAAACGCGCCTCCGCCTCGTCGACTCCGACTGCGAGAGCTTTGGCGGTCCGTCCACGCAGTCCTTCGCGGCCTGGAGCGCGACCGGCGCGGGCACAGGTATTTTCCTGGTCGACACGCTCAAGTTCTCCAAGGGCAAATTCAACATCCCGGCCTTCATCGGCAACGTCTTCGTTCCCCTCACGGCATCGGTCATCACCTCCGTGGGTCGTGGTGTCGAGTCGAGCGATGACGTCTTCGCCTACGAAAGCGGCGGCCAAATCGTCGCCGGCATCCTCCCCGGCTTCTTCACCGGCCTCGCCGTAGGCGTCGCCTACTCGGCCCTCCAGCGGCCCAACTGCGGCTACGGCGGCGCCATCTTCTGCTGGTAGCGCTCCCGCGCATCACCTCCAAAGGAGCCCTCGGCGGGCTCCTTTTTTCGTTTGTGCTCAAACGAAAACGCCCCGCGACTTTCGTCGCGGGGCGCGTCCACGGTGCGTCGTGCGAGCTCAGTCTTGGCCGACGACGCGCTCCCAAAGCGAATCGTTGGTGGCGAACAGGGCGTCGCGCTCGACCTTCAGCACACGTGAAAACTCTACTTTTCGAAGGTCCCGATCGCTGTCTCGACCGGGGTCTTCGTAGTGGATGATCTTCACGCTCACTTGCTCCAAGAGGCGGATGCCCTCGGGCTCGTAAGACACATCGGTCCGCAAATGGTAGCGCGCGTAGAGCCCGCGCTCGGTGACGCTCGGCACGATGGCCACGCGCTCCAAATCGATGATCGCCGACTCGAGCAAGCGACCGCGCCGCGGCAGATAGAAGTAGGCCTTGTGCTGGCAGTCCGTCTCCGTGTTGCAGGTCTTTGCCTCGGCCACGACGATGTTCTCGTTGCCCATCCGCACGGGCGAGAACTTCGTCTTCGCAGGACCGCGGAAGCTACCAATCCCGTAGACCTCCGCGCGATCGTTCACCGCGCGAACCAACGCTACGGGCCCACCTTCGTCGCCGTTCTCGAACTTGAGCGCGCGCAACCAAACCACGCGAAGCCCTTCGGGACCCGCGCGCACCTCCAAGTCATCGGGGTCGAGCAACCGAGGCCAGCCGCGGGTCGAAATGCCGCCGCGCAGCATCTCGTTTGCGAACGCATAATGGCCGGTGCAATCGATATCGGTCGGGTTGAGCCCCTTCTCGACATCGAAGGACGGCATCAACACGCCCATCCATTGCTCCGGGTCGAGGGATCTCGCCACGGCCTTGCCACCCCCCGACGCCTTCACGGGCGCGAGCTGCGTGGTGCATACCGAAATCGGAGTCTGCTCGCGTGTCGGGACCTCGAGGCCCGATTGCTCGGCCCCTGCGCCACAGCCGATCAAGGCTGGAGCAGCGCTGACGCCGACGAACAAAACCGCACGTGAGAGCCAGCGAGCGCGCCCGCGGCGGGGCGCCCGCCCTTCCGATGCTAATTGGCGTGTTTCCACGGCTATTTTCGTACCATGAGCGGGCCCAAGACCCGAAACTTTCGGCAGAATTAGAAGCGAAGAGGAGAAAATTTGCCCTCGCCCCCTTGACGCACGACTCTGGAGGGTTAAAGGTCAGCCTGCTCGGCCGGCCTGGGTCGCGCAGGGGGCTTCAACCTCCTTTCCACAGGCAGTTCCTAACCGACAAGCTCTGAAGTCTGCCAGCGCGCATAGGGGCGTAGACTGAGTCCAGGCGGAGGGGTTTTGCGGACGAGGCAACGAGACAATGGCACTGAACGCGTATCTACGGTTTAAGGGGCAGACGCAGGGCGAAATCAAGGGCTCTGTGACTCAAAAGGGTCGCGAAGACTCCATCATGGTCATTGCGGTCGACCATGAAATCGTCTCCCCCCGAGACCCGGCCAGCGGCCTTCCCACCGGCAAGCGCATGCACAAGCCCTTCGTGATCACGAAGGAAGTCGATAAGTCCTCACCGCTTATCTACAATGCGCTCACCAACAACGAGAACATCCCGGAGTGGAGCATCAAGTTCTACACGCCCCAAATCAAGGCCACGGCGGGCGCCGGAACCGAGGTCAACCACTACACGATCGCGCTGATGAACGCGAACATCGCGTCGGTTCGGTTGAAGATGCTCAACAACAAGAACCCCGATCTCATGAAGTACGCCGAGTACGAAGAGATCGCGTTCACGTACCAGAAGATCACCTGGACGTGGAACGACGGTGGTATCACCGCGGACGACGACTGGGAGGCCCCGCGCTGATCGCGTAGGGTTTCAAGCAAAGCCGCCGGGCAGCGCAAGCTGTTCGGCGGTTTCGTTTTGTACGCAGATTGTCGTGCTAGGCGGGCCGGGGGTATGCTGGCCCCATGACCGCATCGCTCCTCACTCGTATCGCCCACGCCGCCGATCCGCACTCGAGCGAGCGCCAAACGTGGCGAGATCACGACATCGAGTCAGCGGTCATCTCGCACCTCCGCAACATGCTCAACACGCGCACGGGCTCGTGCTTGACATGCCCCGACTACGGTGTCGCCGAGCTCTCGGAGGTCACGCACGACTTCGCCGAGGCCGTTGGCATCATGCAGCGCTCCATCAAGGCGTCGATTCAAGCCTACGAGCCGCGCCTGAAGAACGTGCAAGTGCGACCCATGAAGTCCGGCATGAACCACCGCATGGTGCTGGAGTTCGAGATTACAGCGCAGCTTGTGCTGCCGGACGGGCGAAAGCAGCCTTTGCGCTTCACCACGCAGCTCGACGACGCCGGCAACGCGACCATCGAGTGAGTCGATGCGCTAGTGACCCGTCCGCGAAGTTCGTTGAACGAACTTCGCGCCGCCGCTTACGCGTCGGCCGCTGCGACGCAGCGCGGGCACTATCGGTTCTCTCGGGGCTTCGCCCCGAAACCCCAACGTCCGCTTCGCGGCCGTTTCCAGTGCCCTGGTCGGGATACGTCGTCGGTTCATCAAACGAACTTCGCGACCAGGGCACTAGTCGCCGAACGCGCGGTGGAGAAACGAAGCCATCATTCCGCGATTGACCACATCGGCGGGGCAATAGAGCTTCTTCGCGGCGTCGCAACCGCTCGTAATGCCGGCCGCCGCCACAGCGTTGATGGCTGCTTCGTAGGGGGACGACTCGTCGTCGACGAAGACGTCGGGGCCCGCCGGGAGGCCGAGGGCGTTCGCCAGGAAGGCGGCCATTTGCTCGCGCGAAATCTCGGCGTCCGGGCAATAAAGGTGCTTCGCCGCGTCGCAACCACTGGTGATTCCGGCCTTCGCAAGGGCGTTGATGGATGCCTCGTAGATGGAACCGTCGTCGTCCACAAAGGCATCAGGGCCCGACGGAAGATTCAACGCGAGCGCCAAAAACACGGCCATTTGGCCGCGCGTGACGGCCTCGGCGGGGCAGTAGAGATGATTCTTGGCGTCGCACCCGCTCGTCCAACCCTTGGCCTCCAGCCACTCGATATCCGCTTGAAAGGGCGAGCCGCAAATGTCGACGAAGACCGCTTGGCAGGTGTTGGCGGTCGACGATGAGCCGCAAATTGCACCCTTCGGGAAGCCCGCCGCAGGGGCCTTTTGCATGCGCGCTTCGACCTGCGGCCCGTAGTCGCCGTCCTCGGTAATCTTGTCCTCAGGGTGGTTGCGATTCCAAAGCCGCTGAAAGGCCAACACGTCGAGACCTCGGTGATCAACGGCACCCGTTCCCACGTAGTCGAAATGAACGGGATCACTGTTCCCCAGCCAGGAAAACCCCTTCGCCGTGAGCTTGGACTTCCAGGTGCCGTATTGATCGATATCGAGGGCCAACCCGGTCTCGTGGTTGCTCGTGCCGGGCCAGGCGGCGAGGCCGATTCCGCAGGTCCCTGTCGCGTACCAGCGATAAAGCAGGTGTTGTTGGGCGACGGTGCGGAGCATCGAATTGACCGTGATCGGCGTGCTTGGACTGGCATCTACCGCAGCGATGAAGCGGTCCTTCGCGGGCTGTTCGAGGTAGGGAAATACGGCGGGCCCGAACGTCACGTTGGCGCGCGCGGGGACGAGGGCAAAGGCACCTGGCGTCGCGCAATTGGCCTCATCGATGATCTGTTGAGAGAGACCCTTCACGCTCGATGTCGTGCACGAGTTCTTGGCAGCCTCGCCCACCGAGCCGGCGAGAACGGCTTGATCGGCGCCGTCGGTGGACTCGTCCGTCCCTTCATCCAGGCCCGGGGCGACACAGCCGGTCAGAGCGGTCCATGCCAATACGACGAGCCCTGTTACGCGACGGGTGTGGGTCATGGGGAGACGCGTTCGCACTATTCGTGCCCATGCGCACACCGCTCGAAAGACAGGACATTCGAGCCCACAGCTATGGATCAACGATGATCCAGGGTGGAGCCTTTGCTCAGAGATCGATGGGCTCGACGTGCCCGACGGGCTCGCCGAGAAATCGCGAGGCTACGTCGGCGAAGCTTTTCGGGATGTCGGTCACCAACAGGTCGAGGCTGCCGCGCTCGCCTTCCGGGCTCGCGAGGCCGCGTTCGTCGAGGAAGGTCGCGACCTCGTCGGCGGTGGCGTGGGCGCTGTCGACCACGGTGATCGGATCTTGCGCGAGGTCCTTGGCTTCGCTCTCGATCGTGCCGAGAAGCAGCGGAAAATGCGTGCATCCGAGCACAACGCAGCGCGCCCCTTGTTCCATGAGGGGGGTCAGGTAGCGACGAACGGCGAGCCTAGGGACTTCGCCTTCGAGCCACCCTTCTTCCGCCAACGCGACCAAAAGCGGCGCCGCTTGCATGAGCACCTCTTGGCGCGTGGACACCTGCGCGACGGCCCTGGGATAGGCCCCTGAAGCGACGGTGCCCGTGGTCCCGAGGACCCCCACGGGACGACCCCCGGACGCGGCGACGGCGGCCCTGGCGCCCGGGCCGATGACGCCGAGGACCGGGAGATCGAGCTCGACGCGCAACATGTCGAGGGCCACGGCGCTGACCGTGTTGCAAGCCACGACCAGGATCTTCACGCCTCGCTCGACGAGCACGCGCGCGCAGCCGAGCGCGTAACGAATCACGGTCTCCGCGGAGCGGGTGCCGTAGGGCACGCGGGCCGTGTCGCCGAGGTAGACGATGTGCTCGTTCGGGCAACGGCGGCGCAGTGCGCGGACGACGGTGAGCCCACCGAGGCCGGAGTCGAAGACGCCGATGGGCGCGGCGGAGCCAGCGCGCGTCATGGCTCCTCGATGCGGATCACGCGCACCTTGCCCACCAAGAAACGCTCTGGAACGCGCTCGATCGCCGCCATCACCGAGCCTTCGCGGGCGCGGTGCGTGATGATCACGACGTCGACCGGTCGACTCTCGCCATCGGGCAAGCCTTCTTGGATGAGCTGCTCGATGCTCACGTTTTCTTCGCCCAACGCGGTCGCGAGCGCGGCCATCACGCCGGGTTGATCGAGCACAGTGACGCGCAGGTAGTAGCGCGACACGACCTCGGCCATGGGCAACAAGGGGCGGCGCGAGACCGCGATGCCGCGCGTCGAGAGGCCTGACGCGCCGGCGATGATCGAACGGGCGACGTCGACGAGATCGGCCACGACGCTGACCGCGGTGGGCTCGGCGCCCGCGCCGCGGCCCGAGAGCAGGCACGGACCCACGGCCCGCCCCTTCAGCGCCACGGCGTTCTGAACCCCCGAGACGTTCGCGAGCACGTGGCTCACGGGGACCAGCGTGGGGTGCACACGGAGCTCGACGGCGGAGCCGCGATCGCGACCTATCGCGAGGTGCTTGATGACGTAGCCGAAGCGCTCTGCGAAGCGATGATCGGCCTCGGCGATGGCTCGAATGCCCTCGACGTGGAGGGACGTGTCCGAGACATCGGTGCCGAACGCCAGCATCGACATCACGACCAATTTGTGGGCCGCGTCGTGGCCGTCGATGTCGAGGGAGGGCTCGGCCTCGGCGTAGCCCCGCTCTTGTGCGTCTCGGACAGCGTCGTCGAGGGAGCAACGCTCTTCGCGCATCTTGGTCAGCACGTAGTTGCAGGTGCCGTTGATGATCGCTCGCGCCTCTTCGATCCAATCGCTGGCGAAGGCTTCGCGCAGGCTGCGGATGATCGGGATGCCCCCGCCCACGGCCGCTTCGAACGCCAGGTCCGCGCGGTTTTGGTGGGCCAACGCGATGAGCTCGGGGCCGTGCTTTGCGAGCAGGAGCTTGTTCGCGGTGACCACGCCTTTGCCCTGCCCGAGGGCGCGCGCGAGCAACGTGCGCGCGGGCTCCTCGCCGCCCATCAGCTCGACGACGATCTCCACGTTGGGATCGTCGACGACCGCATCGCGATCGGTCGTGAGCAGGGCCCTGTCGCAGCCCGCCGCGCGGGCCTTCTCCGTGTCTCGGACAGCGACGCGACGCACCTCGAGGGGCACGCCCACGCGCTCGCCGAGGTAGCGCGCATTTTTCGCCAAGAGGTCGAGGACCCCCCCGCCCACGACACCGGCCCCCAAAAGGCCGAGACCGATGGGCTTTCCGCCCCGCGGCTGACGACGTTCGGCCGTAGCAGGGGCCGCTTCTTTTTTTGCTTCCGTCATGCGGCGCGGAGCTTATCAACGGCGATGCGGCGCGCCTCCTATTCTGCGCGCCGTGGGGCCCCAGCTTGGGTATGCTGCGCCCCATGGCGCGCGAGGAAACGAAGGGTTTTCTGACGGGGCAAATGAAATTCGGCGTTGGTGACGACGTCGAGGAGGTCGAAGAGGTCGCGACGTTGTTGCCCCTCCGGGTGCTGGTCATCGCCGACCTCGTGCCTTCGGACGACTTCAATGCGGGCGCCAGCGCGCCGCCTGGCGCGACGCGGGTGAGCCCGTCGGACCTCGATGAATTGTTCGGCAAGCTGCGGCCGCGCATCGCGGTGGAGGTGCCGAGCGTGCTCTCCGACGGCGACCTCGTGCGGGTCGATCTGTCGCCGACGAGCCTCAAGAGCTTCCGTCCTGACGGGCTCTTCGCGGAAGTGCCTCTGTTGCGCTCACTGCTCGACGGACGCTTGGTGCTCGAACGATTGCGCGAGGGGCATTTGAGCGAGCTCGATGCGCGCGCCGAGCTCGACAGGCTTTGGAATGGCGCACCCTTGGTGCGCGAAGTGCTCGGCCTGTTGGGTGGCGCGGTGAAGAGCCCGGAGGCGCCCAAGGCCGCGCCCAAACCGGCAGCCAAGACGAGCGTCGACGACCTGCTCGATCTCGTGGACCTCACGGGCACGGGCGACGCGGCCCCCGCGGAGGAGCCGCCGCCGGCGCCGAAGCCCGCCGGAAAGGCCGCAGCGCCTTCGAAATACGGGGATTTGATCGCGGCCTTCGCCAAGTCGGCGCGGGGTGGCGCAGGAGGCAAGGTCTCTCCCCACGAAGCCATCGCGCGCGTCGAAAAAGCGATGGGCCTGCAGATCGGCGCGATTTTGCAGCACCCTGAGGTGCGCCGCCTGGAGGAGAGCTACCGCGGTCTGCAAGCGTTGTTGGAGCGCGCCGGGGCCCACCGCGGCATCCTGTTCGATGTCGTAAGCGCCCGCGCGGCCGATATGCCCGCCGCCTTTGCCAAGGCGATCCGCGCCGGAGCGGGCGCCCAGCCCCCCGTCTCGTTCGCGGTGATCGACGTGGACATCGATGGCACGGTCGCGTCCTTCGCGCTTCTCGAAGCCCTGGGCCGCGTGGCCGAGGAGGCCCCCTGCCCCGCGATCGTCAACGCGACCGCGTCGATGCTTGGAGCTCAAACCATCGCGGACATCGAGAAGCTCGACCACAAAGGCGGGCTGTTCGAGGCGCGCGATCGGGCGCCGTGGCGCGCCGTCGCAGCCAAGTCGTCCATGCTTTGGCTGAGCTTGGGCCTCAACCGCGTGCTCGCACGCACTGCGTTCACCAAGGCCACGTCGCGCGTGCGCGAAGCGACGGTCGCCGAGCAGCCAAACGACGACAGCGCGCTGGTCTGGCTGTCGCCTGCCTGGATTTTGGGCGGCATCGTGGTGCAGAGCTTCCGCGAGAGCGGCTGGCCCTGCCGCATCGTGGGCCCGCGTTCGGGCGGCGTGCTCGGCAACCTCCAGGTGCGTGAGGTGATGGGCGTCGATGACAGCGAAGTGGGCGTCGCGATTCCCACGGAGGTGTTCTTCTCGACGGAAACCCAGCGGGATTTGGGCAAGATCGGCGTGTTGGCGTTGGCCGCGCCACCGAACACCGACCAGGTCGTGTTGCTCTCGGCGGCGACGGCGTATGTGCCCCCGCCCAAGCGCAGCTATGGCGAGACCACCGCCGAGCCCGAGGCCCGCTACGAGCGTGCGTCGCTGTCCGACCAGCTCTTCGTGGCGCGCGTCGCCCAGTTCCTCCGGGCGTTGTGCAGCAAGCTTCCTCCCAACGCCGACCCCTCCGAGGCCGCCGAGCTGGTCGAAAAGGCACTTTGGCAGCTGTTCGAAAACGCCCCGCCCTCGGGCCCCGAAATCAGCGTCCAAGGGCGCGGCGGAGGCGACGGAACGAGCGTCGCGCTCACCCTTCGTCCGCGACGCTACTTGGGAGTCACTCTGGAAGAAGTGTCGATGGAGATGCCGCTCGGCTGATGGAAGGTCAGGTGCGCGCGCCCGTCAGGTGCCGAAGCGCGTCGTCCAGGTTTGGGTAGTGAAAGCCAAACCCGGCATCCAGGAGCTTTTTCGGCACGACGTGTTGGCTCGCGAGCAACACCTCGTCGGCCAATTTTCCGGCCGCCGCCCGCAGCGCAAATGAGGGTACGGGCAATTGCAGGCCCATTCCCGCCGCGCGCCCTACGGCCTGTGCGAAATCGCTGCTTCGCGAGGCGGACGGCCCCACGACATTCACGGGCCCTTCAAAAATTTCGCCCTGAATCAACGCATGGATCGCGTACAGGGCGTCATCGATCGCAATCCAGCTCAACCACGGTTTTCCACCGCCAAGCGGTCCGGCCAAGCCCATTTTTGCGGGGCCAAGCAGCTTGGCAAGGGCACCTCCCGCAGGACTGAGCACCACGCCGAGCCGCGCAAAGACCACCCGCGCACCGCTGGCATCGAGGGCCTGCGCCGCTTCTTCCCACGCCTCGCACAGCTCGGCCAAAAAGCCCTCGCCACGGGCGCTGGATTCGTCGAGCAAGCCATCTCCCCGGTCGCCGTAAAACCCTACGGCCGAAGCACTGACCACCACCTTGGGTCGAATTCCGCAGCGCGACAGCCCCGCGGCCAGCCGCTTGGCACCCTCGACGCGGCTCTGCCGCAGCCCCCAAAGCACTTGCTCATCCCAGCGCTTGTCGCCGATGTTTTCGGCGGCAAGGTGCACCACCGCGTCAAACGCCGTGTCTCGGACACCTTCCCAATCCCAGTCCCAACCAAGCTCGCTGTCGTCCGCTCGTTGCAAGCGCTTGAGGGCCACGACCTCGTGTCCCCCGGTGGTCAGAAACGCGCGCAAGGCCGAGCCCACGAGGCCCGACGCCCCCGTCATCAGCACTCGCAGCCTGGGTTTGTCCAGGTACTTCGCGTGCTCTTCCAGGTCGGCGCAGGTCACCCGGTGACGGTAGGCGAACATCCGCTGCAGTTTGTCCAGGGCGAATCCGCCACCGAAGGTGGCGCCCAGAAAGCCCATGGGAAGAGCGTACTCCACATCGTCGATGAGCTTGCTTTGGCCCGCCCCAAGCGGCTCGAAGCGGTGGTTGTGGATCCACCTGGCGAACGGCCCGCGCTTCTGAATGTCTTGGAATAGCCGGCCTTTTTCGTATTGGGTGTGCTCGGCCTCCCAGACCACGCTGCCCATCGGGACCATCGGTACGCGCATCACGACGCGCGCGCCGACGGCGATGCCGCCGGACATTTCCAGAACCTCCACCCGCTCCCACGGCGGCATGAGGCGTGGCAAGGCGCCCGTACGCTCGTGCCAGGCAAAGGCCTCTTCGGCGCTGACGGGGAGGACGACCTCGCGGGTAAACCGTTGGTTGCTCACGCCGCGGGAGCCGCCGGCTCGCTGTCGCGTTCCGCCCAAAATGCGCTCATTTTAGGCCACAATCCGCGGGCCGCCGACTTCGAGACCACGGCCCCCACGTGGCCGCCCGGCAAGGTCCAACAGGTGTTGTCTTGGGCGCCGACGTGGACGGTAAGCTCGGCGGCGCTGGCTTGGGGCACGATGTTGTCGTGTTGGAAGGTGACCGCCAGCACCGGGCAGTGGATGTCTTGCAGCCGCACGACCTTGCCAGAAACGACCAGCTCGCCCTTCACCAGGGCGTCGTTTCTGTACAGCTCGCGGACGTACTTTTCGTAGCAAGCCCCGGCGAACGAGATGTTGTCGTTGCCCCAGGTGTCGAGGGCCAAAAAGCCGTCCAGGTACTCGTTGTCCCAGGCCTTGTCGAGCACGCTCACCGCCTTCGAGAGCTGGAGCGTCGGGCGCAACAACTGGAAGCTCGACTGCATCATTTGCCAGGGCACATTGCCGTAGGCGTCGACGATGGCTTTGAGGTCAAAGCTTTTGGTGTTGGTCCACTTGGACAGCAAGCCTTCGTCGTGAAAGCGGATGGGCGCCGCCAGCGCCAACAACGACGCCGCCCGCTCGGGACGAAGGGCGACATGGATGGTGGCCAGGGTCCCTCCGAGGCAATAACCGAGGACGTGCGCCTTGCCTCGTGGAGAGCTGTTGGCGGCGATGCGCAGGGCGCGGCCGATGTAGTTGTCGCAGTAGGTGTCAAATTCCAGAAAGCGGTCTTCGTCGCCTGGAATGCCCCAATCGATGCAGTACACGTCGTGCCCCGCCGCCACCAGGTACTCGGTGAAGCTCTTGCCTGGCATGAGGTCGAGCACGTAGTGGCGGTTGATGAGCGAAGGCACCAACAGCACCGGCGTCTGGTACTTCAGACCCTCGGGCCGGGCGCGGTAGCGGAGCAGGCGCCACTTGTTTTCGCGGTGCACCTCCGCCGCGGGGGTGGCCCCCACCACGGGCTCGGGCCGGCGCAGCAACATCGCGAGGATCGACGACGGATTCATGACCTACCTCAGGCGTAGAGCGCTTCGAAATCTTCTCGGAATGCTTCGTAGACCTTCTTGCGGCGCACCTTGAGCGTGGCCGTGAGCAGCCCGCCTTCCACGGTGAGCGGACGATCGACGATCACGAATTTCTTCAAGGTCTCGTAGCTCGGGAGCTTCTGGTTTGCGAGCTCGATGCGCTCGGCGATCAGGGCCTTTTTCGCCTCCGCGTCGCCCGCCTTGCCACGCTTACCGAGCTCGTCCGAGACAGCGGCCTCGTTGATCCAGACCCCGGCGGTCAGGTAGCGCTTGCCGTCGCCGTACACGACAACGTGGAGCAGATAGGGATCGTCGCGGAAGAGGATCTCGATGTTGGCGGGCGGCACGTTCTTGCCCCCCGCGGTAACCAGGATGTCCTTCTTGCGATCGATGATTTGCAAAAAGCCATCTTCGGTGAAGCGGCCGATGTCCCCGGTCAGAAACCAACCTTCGACGTTGAAGGCCTCTTTGGTGGCCTCGGGCTGCTTGTGGTAGCCCAAGAACACGCTGGGGCCTTTGGCCAAGATCTCACCGTCCTCGGCCAGCGTCACCTCCACCGACGGCAACACCTTGCCAACCGAGTCGAAGCGGAAGGCGTCGGGGCGATTCAGCGTCAGCGTGGGCGAGCACTCGGTCAGGCCGTAGCCTTCGATGATGAGCAGCCCGTTGGCATAAAACAGCTCTTTGACCTCGCGTTTGAGGCCGGCGCCCCCGGACAGGCAGAAACGCAGATTGCCTCCGGTGACCTCCTGCAGCTTCGCGCGCTGGGCCTCCGGTGTGGGCTCCGCCATGGCGGCCATGGCAAGCTTCTCCCAATAGGCAGGG
>CAYLJT010000160.1:0-12527 GCA_964383995.1 uncultured Polyangiaceae bacterium | reverse complement strand
GTCTTGCACGAGAAAGACGGCGTACGAAGCTTTCGCTTCTCGCCCGGGCCGATCTTCCACAACCTCGTGCTCGCCGACGAGATCAACCGCACGCCGCCGAAGACCCAGGCCGCGCTGCTCGAAGCCATGCAAGAGCGGCGCGTGACGGTCGGCACGACCACACACCCCTTGCCCGATCCGTTTCAAGTCTTCGCGACGCGCAATCCCATCGAACAAGAGGGCACCTACGTGCTGCCCGAGGCCCAGCTCGATCGCTTCTTGTTGGAGATCCACGTCGACTATCCCTCGGAGCTCGAAGAGGTCGAGATCGCGCGGCGCACGACCTCCGGGAAAACCCCGGTGATCGAAGCAGTTTTGCACCGCGACGACGTGCTAAAGCTGGGCGATTTGGTGCCCCGCGTCCCGATCACCGAAGGCGCCGTGAAGCTGGCCGTCGAGCTTTGTCGCACGTCGCGGCCGCGCAACCCGCGGGCGCCGCGCGAGGTCGAGGACTACGTGCGTTACGGCGCCGGTCCGCGCGGAAGTCAGGCCCTCGTGCTCGCCGCCAAGGCGCGCGCCGCGCTGCACGGTGAAGCGGCCGCCGACGTCGAGGATGTGCGTGCGCTCGCGCTGCCCGCGTTGCGCCATCGCATCGTGCTGTCTTACCGCGCCGAGGCCGAGGGGGTGCGCGACGCCGACGTCATTGCGGCGCTTTTGCGGGCAGCGAAGTCGTGATCTCGAGGCCCTTCGGCGTGAGCAAAAAGCGCATGGCTGCCGGCCCCTCGCCCTCCCAGGTGAGGGCGACGACGCCGCTCTTTCGCAGCCCAGGGAAGGCAACGCGGGGCAGGAGGATCGCGGCGATCGTGCTCAACATCGGCTCGTGCCCGACCACGGCGAGCACTTTTTCGGGCTGAAAACGCGCGATCAAGTCGACGACGCCGGAGGCCTCGCGACCGGGCGCGAGCTCGGAGCGCACGAACACGTCCCCCTCCATGCCCGCCTCGTGCGCCAAGATCTCGGCCGTCTGAACCGCGCGGATGAGCGGGCTCGTCCAAATCTTGGCGGGCCTTCGCTCCTTCTTTTCGGCCAAAAACGCCGCGACTTTGCGCGTGACGCGGCGCCCCTTGGCGGTCAGCCAGCGGCCCGCGTCGCCAAGGTCATTCCCGTCCTCCACGGCCTCGCCGTGGCGAACGAGCAGAATCTCCATCGCCATCAGAACTCACATTGGTGGGTGGCCGCGTTGCAATAGGAGCCCGAGGCCACGAAGGGACACACGCTTCCGAAGAAGTTATCGCAGGGGATCCCGCACGTGTACGAGGTGTGCGTGTAACAGATTTGGCCGCCATCGCAGTCCGCGTCGGAGGCGCAGCGGCAGTTGAAATCGTCTGGGATTCCGTTGCCGTTCTGATCGGTCCCGTTGCAGCACTCGGTCACGTAGTAGTCGCTGGCGCTGCAATCGTCGTCGGCGCAATCGATGAAGCCGTCGCAGTCGTTGTCTTTGCCGTCGGTGCACGCGCCGACGCCGAACTCGGGGCCGGGCGGGCCGCCTTGGTTGCAGTTGAAACAATTCGGCGCGTTGACGCAGTCGGGGTCGGCGCAGTCGGTGTAGTGATCGCCGTCGTTCTCCAGGCCGTCGTTACAAATCTCCGGCGGATTGGGGATGATCGTGACGTTCAGCACGAAGGGCCCCTCGTTGGCGCCGCCGAACGGATCGACCGTGTAGCCGTCGAGGAACACGTAGTAGGTGCCGGGGTAGAGGATCGAAAAGTCGAGGGACGCGGCCCATTGCACGCCCGCGCTGTCGTCGTCGCAGCCGATCTCTTTGCCGCTGTTGCACTTGCCGGTGCGCACGTAGAGCGTGGAGTCGAAGCTCGTGCCGATGGAGTCGAGGTGCACGAAGGAGGGGTCGGTGAGCACGAAATAGAACACCGCCTCACCCGCGTCGCCGCCGCAAAACCCCTTCGTTTCGCTGGTGTTTCCTGTGGTGTCGCCGGTGTAGCTGCCGCTGCCCGGGATGAGCTTCGGGGACAGGCAGTTCTTCTGTGCGAGCACGCAGATCGGGTTGTTCGCGCAGTCCGGGTCCGAACAGTCGATGAGGCCGTCGTGGTCGTCGTCGAGCTGGTTGTTGCAGACCTCCTGCGTGGGGGCGCAGTTGGGCGCGAACGCGCACGAAGGATCGGCGCAGTCGATCTTGTTGTCGCAGTTGTTGTCGATGCCGTCGTCGCACACCTCTTGCGTGCAGTTTTGGCAGAAGGGGCTCAACAAACACTCGGGATCGGCGCAGTCGACCAACAGATCGCAGTCCTCATCGAGGCCGCTGTTGCACACCTCGGGCGAGCCGGGCTGCACACACGCGCACGAAAAGGTGCCGATGCAATCGGGGTCGGCGCAGTCGATCAGCAGGTCGCAGTCGTCGTCCTGATCGTTGCTGCAGTCCTCGGTTTTGCCCTGGCAAACGCAGGTGGGATCGCCAAAACACTCGCTGTCGGTGCAGTCGATCTTGCCGTCGCAGTCGTCGTCGAAGCCGTTCGTGCACGAGCCCGCTTCGCTCGGCGCACAGCCGCAGGCGGGCGTCCCGATGCAGTTCGTGTCGTTGCAATCGACCGTGGTGTCGCAGTCGTCGTCGACGCCGTTGGTGCAGTTTTCACCGCCGGGGCTCGGTTGGCAGCCGCAAGTCGGCGCGTTGACGCACGCGAAATCGAAGCAATCGGCCACGCCGTTGCAGTCGTTGTCGTCGGCGTCGGTGCACACCTCGGGCAGGCCGGGGTGGGTGTTGGGGTTCAGGTCGTTGCAGTCGTCACCACCGCAGGCGAGCGACACATGATTGTCGCCATCGTCGTCGCGCAGCACGTGGGTGCACGTGCCCATGTCGCAGGCATCGGTGGTGCAAGCGTCGCCGTCGTCGCATTGCACGGGCGACGAACAGGGCATCGCGCCGCCGGTGCCCGTGGTGGTGGTCGTCGTGGGCCCGGAGGTGGTGGTGGTCGTCGTGGTGGGCCCCGAGGTGGTCGTCGTGGGTCCGGACGTCGTGGTGGTCGTCGAGGACGCGCCCCCGTAGCCCCCGTCCCCGTACAAGCTCGCCTCGTCCAACGTCGATCGCCCGCAGGCTGCGACGAGCATGGCGCCGAGCGCGCCCCATCCCACGATGCTCGTCCATTTCGTCCACACGGGTTGTGTCATGACTCCTCGGTATCGGGCTCAGAATGACTCATTCGGGGAGGCCGGGACCAGAATTTGGGCCGGCTATCCCCGAGCCTGCAGATGGGGTGCACCATCAAGCAAGGAAAGGGCCGCTGCGCTGCGACGCTAGCATTTGCCTGTGAGTGGCGGCTCCGTGCGAATCTTGTCAACGATTCTGCGCATAACCTGACGCCCCGGGCGCCGGCGGTGGGGCCACAACATTGCCTTGGCGCGCGGCGGCGTGTACCACCCGCGCACGTTGCTCACGCCGCGCATCGAACGACCGGACGAAGGCCTGGCTCGGGGCCTGTTTCCGACGACCACTTGGGTTGTGATCGTCGTTGCCGTCGTGGTCTTCGTGGTGGCCGCTCTGGCCTTCGTTTTGGCTCTGCGCAGCCGACGCAAGGGGAGCTAGCGCGTGGAGAAGCTCGCTCGAAAAGTCATCCGCGTGATGCTCCTCGCCGTGGTCCTGTACGGGGCCTTCGTGGCCTACCGCGGGGTCGGCACGGTGGGGGCGCGGCTGTCGACGTTCGCGTGGTGGACCTTCGCCGGGGCCTGCGGGCTGTCCTTCGTCAACTACGGCCTGCGCTTCATCAAGTGGGAGTACTACCTCGCTCTCCTGGACATTCGTGGGGTGCCCAAGGTTGAGAGCTATCTCACATTTTTATCGGGCTTCGTGCTCACGGTCACGCCGGGCAAGGTCGGCGAGGTCTTCAAGTCGTTGGTGCTCTACCAAACGCGTGGCGTCGCGATTGCCCGCACGGCGCCGATCGTGGTGGCCGAGCGCGTGACCGATCTCATCGCGGTGATTTTGCTGATCACCGTGGGCAGCGCGAGCTTTCCTGGGGGCGCGATTTGGGCCTCGGCGGGGGCTTTGGCGGTGCTGTCGTTGCTCGCGTTCATCTCCTCCGAGCGGCTCTCGGCGTGGGTGCTGAAGCTGCTCGCAAAAACGAAGCTTGGTGCGAAGTTCGCGCCGAAGATCGCGGAGGCCTTGGCCGGTTTGCGGGTGCTCACGACGCCCCGTCGCCTGGTGTTTCCCACCCTTTTGTCGGTGGTCGGCTGGGGCCTGGAAGGGGTGGGGCTGTGGCTTATTTTGCAGGGTTTTGGCGAGCTCACTACGGTGCCGCCGACGCTCTTTTGCTACGCCACCTCGACGCTCGCGGGGGCCCTGGTTCCCGTGCCCGGCGGCCTCGGCGTGACCGAAGGGTTGCTCGAACAACAGATGCACCACCTGGGCGGTGTGTCCGAGACAGGTGCCACCTCGGCGATGCTGCTCTGCCGCTTCGCGACGTTGTGGTTCGGCGTTGCGCTCGGCTTCTTGGCGCTCGGCGTGCTGCGCACGCTCAACCCGGGCATGGCGACGGCCGACGATACGGGCAGCGCTCAGGCGTAAATCGTCCGAAAAGCGTGGACCGAGCCGTGGGCCTCGAAGGTCAGCCCGGGCAGCTCGCCGAGGGCGCTCTTCGCCGCCTCGGTGAGCAGAATCTCCCCGGATTTGGCGGTGTCCTCGCCGAGCTTGCTGGCGTGGTTCACCTCTTCGCCGAACACGTCGCTGTCGCCGATGCGCAGGATGTGTCCGAAGCCGATGCCCGCGCAGAGCAGGATCTGCTCTTCGGGCCGGCGTCGTGCGTTGATGCTGGCGCAAGCGCGCTGCATCTCCACGGCGCACAATAGGGCGGCCTCGGGCCTGCGGAAAATGAGCATGAAGCTGTCCGCCTCGACCTTCACCAGGATGCCGTCGTGCTTGTCGACGATGGGCAGGAGCAGGCGCTTTTGCTCGAAGATAACCTGGAGAAAGTGCACGATCCCGAACTCGCTCACGCGGCGAGAAAACCCCGCGAGGTCCGTGAAGAGGATGGCCCAGTCCTCCCCGAACAGGTTCCAGATGCGCCGATCGATGTCGGTCGTATCGGCGCCCTGCCGCGTTCGCTCTTCCACCAAGCGCCAGAGGCGCGATTCACTGCCCTTCAGCGCATCATCCCGTTGTGACATGGGCCCATTCGGTCACCGTGGAGCTGGCTTCGTCAAGCGAGGAACGGCCGGCCCTTCGGGTTGTCGGTCGCAGGACGGCGCATGAATGCCCCTCCTCGAGCCCGCCCGCGCTCCATGCCTGGAGCGCTGATTTTGTCGGTCGCAGCGCATGGTTTGTTGGTCGCGTTCGCGGTCCCCGCGGCCCCGAGCGACGCCGCCCAGGGGGACGGTCTCATGGGCGCTCATCACGCTGGGGTCACCGACCTCGGCGCCATCGAGTACCCGATCGAAACGACGCTTGCGCCGCCCGGTCCCAAGGCCCCCGAGGCCCCCGCAAAGGCCGCCGAAGAAGCGCCAAAGCCCGCCGAAAAGGCGCCTGTCGCGGCAGGCAAACCGCCCGTCGTGGCGCCGCCGCCCAAGGTCGAAGACCCCTACGCCGACCTCGACGCGAAGCCCTCCGAGCCAGCCGACGTCGATGCTCCCGACCCCGACGAGACGCCGCCAGAGCCCCCGCCGAAGGCCGCGAGGACCGACAAAAAGCCTTCAAAAACCGCGCAGGCCGCGCCGAGCGCGGGGGGCTCGCTGGGGGACGAGGCGAGCCCACCTCCGCTTGGCGGCGCGCAGAGCGATGGCGCTTCCGCGAACGGTGGCGAGCTCGGAGGGCAGGGCGGAGCGGGGGACTTGGGCCGCGCATTTACCCGCGCGATCCCCATCGCGTGTCAGGCCGATGGCGCTTGGGGCGATGTCGGCGTGGGCGCCGCGGGCTCGATGCGCGCGCGCATTTCCATCGGCGCCGATGGCCACGTGGAGGGCTTCGAGCCCCTTTCGCCGAACCCGCCCCAGGTGCTCGTGGGTCTAATCCGACGGACCCTCGCCATGCTGCGCGGGGGCACCTTCGCCGTGTCGCCCGGCTCGGTCTCGGCAGGCACGAACGAGCTGCGCGTGACCGCCGTTGTCTCGGACAGCGCGCAGCTCGATCCGGACACGAGCGCGGCGGGTCTCGCCTTCGAGTACGAAAATGGCAAGGGACGCGCGAGCTTCGTGCAGACCGCGGGGCGTCGCGTGGACGTGAAGGTGGAGCTGCTCTCCGTGCTGGTTGGGCCGCCGTGATCGACGCCGAGCTCGCTATTCGCCTTGCGGTGGCCCACGACGCGCGCCCCTTCGCGCGGCACATCGTTCGGCACCTCGGCGAGTCGGGCACGCACGGCCTGCCCGTGTTCGCGCCGGTGGCCGATCCCGATTTCACGAGCGTCTACGAGCAGGCGGCCGCGCGTTGGAGCAAGGGCCTGAAAGACGCCTTGTGGGGGCGGGCATGGCTCGCGTGGCGCGGCGAAGATGTCGTGGGGCACGTCGAGCTGCGCGGTGGGCGCATCCCTGCGGAGATGCACCGCGCGACCCTGGGCATGGGGGTCGAGCGCGCGTGCATGGGCCGCGGCCTCGGTCGCAAATTGCTCGAAATCGCCATGGAATTTGCGCAAAACGAGGCTCGCTTGGGCTGGGTCGATCTCGGCGTGTTCGTCGACAACGCACCTGCGCGCAGGCTCTACGAGAGCGCGGGCTTCTCGGAGGTCGGCACGCGTGTGGACTCGTTTCGCACCGAGGGCGGCCACGTGATCGACGAGATCTTCATGGTCAAACGCCTCGCCCCCCCGTGACGGACGCTACGGCGCTGCCGACAAAATATCCTTGTTTTCAAGGCCTTTTGCGAACAGACCGAGGTCCAAGGCCAGGTCCAGGCTCACGTCGTCGGCGCTCCAGGCGGGGATCGGCGCGAACACCGGTTTGTCGAGACCGAGGCCCGTGCCCACCTCGCTCTGCGCGAGCTGTTGCCACGCCGAAAGCAGCTCGTTCGACGCTGCCGGCCCCTCGTTCGCAAAATCGCCCGTCACGATCAAGCGCACCTTCGCCGTGTCGCCCTCGGGCCAGGCGGCGAGCCCGAAGCCTGTCGTGACCTCGCCCAAGAGCGGCCCTGCGCCGGGCACGATGGGCCCTGCGCCACCCGTCACGAAATACGAAAACGGCGCGCTCGCAAGTCGATCGTGAAGGTATTGCAGGGGCCCATCGGCGAGCAGCGTGGGGGCGCGTTGGAGCTTGCCCAGCGCGTACAGCGCGGCGATGCGCAGGGCGCCTCGCTCCATATCCCCGCCCTCTTGAAAGCCCACGACGTCGGGCCCGATGCGCACGAGGCCCACGGTTCGCAGACCGACCTTGCCCCAGATGCGCACCACATCGGGCCGATCGGCCTCGCGGTGGGTCTCGCGCGTCAAGCGTTCGCGGAACAGCTTTTCGATGTTCGTCGCGTCGCCGCTGTGACGCACGAGGTAGAGCGTGGACTCGCTCTCGGCTTCGCCCCACGTCGCGATGATCGCCTCGCGCACGCGGCGCAGATCGAGGCCGGTGACCAGCGCATAGCGTTCGAGTCGGCTCGGTTGCACGACCCCGTGGCGAGCGGGCGTGGACACGAAGCCCGGGTGGGCCAGCAGCTCGCTGGGGCGCACGAACGCCACCGAGGTGAGGCCCACGCGCGTGACGAGCCCCGCCAACGTCTTCACCTCGGTGGGGGCGACGACGGGCTCGACCGTGCGGACCGCCTCGTTCATCGGCGGCGCGGCTGCGCAGCCCACGACGAAGAGGCCGACGAGGAGCGCCAGGAGGCCCGCGCGCCCCATGGTCACGCGATCGAAATGTACGTGAATTTGCGGTTCTTCGAGCCGATTCGCAGAAGGTAGCGTTGGCCCTTCTGGAGCGCGTGCTTCTCGTCGCGCACCTGCTCGTCGCCGATGCGCACCGCGCCCGCCTTCACCGTGCGCATGCCCTCCGACGTCGACTTCACGAGGCCCGCGAGCGCGAGCGCTTTGCCCAGCAAAACCGTGTCGCCGTCGATGCTGATCGACACCTCTTCGATGTCCTCGGGCAGGCCGCCCTTGGCCACCTCGTGCCTGCGCGCGAGGGCCGCCTCGGCCTCTTCGCGCGAATGAAAGCGCGTGACGATCTCCAGCGCGAAGGCCTCTTTCACGGCGATGATGTCTCGGTCACCGCGCGCGACGGCAGCCTTTTGTTCGGCGATTTCGGCGTTGGAGCGCGCCGAGAGCAGCTCCATGTAGCGCCACACCACCTGATCGTCGACGAGCATCACCTTCTGCAATTGCTCGAACGGCGGCTCGTCGACCCCGATGTAGTTGTCCGCGCTCTTCGACATCTTGGGGCCCACCACCTTGCCGTTCTCGAAGCGCGCGTTGGTGCCCTCGAGGATCGGGGTGGTCATCACGATCTGACCGCGCTGGCCGAACCTCGGCATCACGTCGCGGCCCACGAGCAGGTTGAAGAGCTGGTCGGTGCCACCCAGCTCGACGTCCGCACGAAGCTCGACGGAGTCGTAAGCCTGGAGCAGCGGGTACAGAAATTCGTGCACGAAAATGGGGCGATTGTCGTTGAAGCGCTTGGAGAAATCGTCGCGCTCCAACATGCGCGCGACGGTGTATTTCGCGCACAGCTCGATCAGATCGGCGGGGCTCAGCTTGTCGAGCCAATCGGCGTTGTAACGAACGACGGTGCGCTCCCGATCGAGCACCTTGAAGGCCTGCGCTTGGTAGGTCTCCGCGGCCACGCGGATCTCTTCGCGCGTGAGGCGCGGGCGCAGCTCGTTGCGCCCTGTGGGGTCACCGACGAGGGCGGTGAAGTCCCCCACCACGAACACCACGGTGTGCCCCAAGTCCTGGAATTGCCGCATTTTCTGCATGAGCACGGTGTGCCCGAGGTGCAGATCGGGGCGCGTGGGATCGAAGCCCGCTTTGACCACGAGCGGCTTGCCCGTCGCGATGCGCTCTTCGAGCTCGGCACGAACGTGAATGTCGACGACCCCCCGGCACAGGAGGTCCACTTGCTCAGACGCTGGGATCACGCGGGATTAACCCTCGTCGCTGTCGTCCGCCTTCAGGGGGTAGATGCGACTGTTGTTGACGAGCTCTCGGAGCTCTTTGCCAACCTTGAAGAAAGGCAACCGCTTGGCGGCCACCGGCACCACCGCACCGGTGCGGGGGTTTCGCCCGCTATAGGCCTTGTAGGGTCGGACCGTAAAGCTCCCGAATCCGCGAATTTCGATGCCCTCGCCCCTTCCGATGGCCTCGGCCATGGCGTCGAAGACGCAATCCACAACCGACTCGGCCCTCGCCTTCGTTAGCTCGGCGCGGGCGGCAATTGCTTCGATGAGCTCGCTCTTGGTCATGTCCGGTTCCCTTCCGTGACGCCTCTCCTTTACTGCTCAACTATTCAAAAGGATTCGTGAAAAACCCATGATCGTCAATCGCTAATCGGTGCCAGCGCGTCGAGCCCGAAGAGGCCCTCGGGCCCCGCGAAGCGCTCGATCGTCAGCGTGAACGGTCCCGTCTCGGACACGACGTCGCGCGGTTCGAGCGACAAACACGGCGATCCAGAGCTTGGCCCTTGGAGGTCCCAAGTGGCCACGACGCGCTCGCCGCTGTGCAGCACGAGCGCGCCCCGCACACCCGGATCCACGACCACACGCGGCGCGAGACGCTGGCCGCGCACGAGGTCGACGGGCAGCGCGAGGCGCACGAGGGCCCCCGAGCCCGTCCCCACCAGGTTGAGCGATCGACCGGAAAAACAAGGCCGAGACGCGTACTCGACCAACGCGTAGCCGCGCTCTTGCGCGACGGGTGGCCACAATGACTCGGCTTCGACGACGCGCGACGTGACCGGCGTGTAGGGCTCCAAATGACCATTCGACGGCGCGCCCTCGGCGGCGAGATCGTAGCGGTAGCGGAAGAGCGCGGCGTTTGGGTGGGCCGCCGCGACCAGGCCATCGATGCCGTCTCCGCGGTAGCGAAAGGCCTTCAGCGCCGCGGTCGGCGCGGGATCGAAGGCCAGGTTGAAGCCGTGATCGGTGTCGAAGAAGACGAGCGCTCGTTGCGCCTTCGCGGCGTCGAGCACCGCATCCGTGGCCATCGGAAACCCGCCGTCGCGCTCTCGAAGGGCCGCATGCGAGAAGCTCCCGCGCAGCCAAAACCCGAGCAACGACAGCGCGACGACGCCCCAGGTTGCGCGGGCGCCGCGGCGCTCGAAGCGCTCTGCGACGGCCGCCGCGCCGAGCGCCAACAGCACGTGCTCGAGGGGCAGCGCGTCGGCGAGCATGCGCGCCCCACCGCCCGGATAATTGCCGTCGAAGTAGAAGGGCAAATAGGCCAAGACGAGCAGCCCCACGCCCGCCGCGAGGGCCCCCACGCGCGGTGTTTTTCGGTGCGCCACGGCGCCCCCAATCACGAGCAGGATCAGCGGCTCCGCGTTGCCGGCGTCGGCCGCGTGCATGCGAAGGCGACGCAGCGTGGTCATCAGCGCTTCGAACGCCCCAAAGCCGTGGGCCAGGTTGTCTCGGACAAATGCCTCGTGCTCGCCGACGCAGCCGATGCCCTCGCCGAAGCCGTAGGCGAAGCAGCCCGGCGGCCCGTCCGAGACAGCGTAGTAGGCCCGCTGCGACGACCCGAGCCAGGCTCCCGTCGCGGCGTGCTGCTGAACGACGAGCAACGTCACGAAGGGCACGGCCCCGAGCAGCAGGGCGGCGATCAAGCTCGCGCGTTGGCCTCGGGATCGCCCGCGGGACATGAGCACGAGCGCGCTCAAGAGCAAGCCCAGGGCGAGGGCGCTCGGCGGTCGCGTCGCCGCCAGCCAGCCCAAGAAGAAGCCCGACACAAGGGCCAAGCCCAGGGTTTTGCCGCGGGTCTCGGCGTCGAGCGCCGCGTAGAGCGCGGTGAGGGCGAGCGTGAAGCAGAGCGCCGCGAGGCCGTGCGACATGGTATCCGCGGTGTGGTAGCGGAGCGCCGCGCACACGCTGGAGAGCATCGCCGCGACGATCGCGATCGAGCCGTCGCGATCCCTGTCGCGCAGCACGACGCGGGCGAGCCCATAGGTCGCGAGGACCAACGCGAACGCAAGGACCGGTCCCATCGCGAGGGGCGCGCCAAGCTTGAAGCCGAGCGCCAACCAGGCCGGATAGCCGGGAGGAAAGATGCCCGACGCGCGGGCGCCCTCGGGGCCGTCCACACGCAAAAGAAAGCGGCCCATGACGGAGGCCGCGGGCTCTTCCAAGGGGAAGGTGAGCTCTCCCGAGGCGAGCGTTCGGCCCTGCAAATAGTAGGTCGTGGCGTCGATGATGCGCGGGCCGCCCCGCAGATAGACGACCACGTAGAGCCACGAGAGGGCCGCGGAGATCGTTGCAGCTCCAACAATCGTCAGCCAGGGGCGCCGAAACAGGCTCCCGAGGCGCGGCGCGAAGATCAGCAGCAGGATCGCCAACAGGCCCGCCGCGAGGGGGACGGGCTCGAAGGGCGCTAACACGTCGCGCTCATTCGACGATGCGGAAGTCGGGGAGGTCTCCCACGAAGCTCCGCCAACGCACCTCGACGCGCTCCACGCGGGCCGAGGTCGGACCTCGATTGGCCCAGGCGATAAGCTCTTTTAGGCCCTCTTCTTCGCCCTCGGCCATCAGCTCCACGTTGCCGTCGGGGCGATTGCGCACCCAGCCCGTGAGCCCCAAGCGTCGCGCTTCGCGCTGCGACGACGCGCGAAAGAAAACGCCCTGCACCCGGCCTCGAACGACCACGTGGACTTGTTTGAGGCCCATCGAAGAAATTTCGTACCGTTAGCGGCTCCACCTTTCAACGGCCATCGCCGCGCCTAGGCGCCGTTGACAGGCAAAGCCATGCGGGTAGCATCCGCCCCGGTTTCTTCCCCAAGAAGCCCGCTCGTTCACGTTGCCCGCCCTCCCTCAGGCGAAGCATCACGCGGTTTGGGCCGGCCGACCCCCATCGCAAGCAAACGCCGCGAAGCTACATCGCGGTTTCGGCTCTACGACCCCCCACCCCCACCTTCGGCATCCTCGAGGCGCCCGCGCGGCTGCCCCCTGAATGCCCCCGACCCCTTCGGAGCCCGTATTCCATGCATCTACGCGAGCTGAAGCAAAAGCCGATGGCCGAGCTCGTTCAAATGGCCAAGTCCCTCAACATCGAGGGCGCCGCTGGCATGCGCAAGCAAGAGCTCATGTTCGCCCTCTTGCAGGCGAAGTCCGCGCATGACGGTCAGGTCTACGGCGAAGGCGTTCTCGAGTGCCTGCCCGACGGGTACGGCTTCCTTCGCGCCCCCGACTACAACTACCTGCCGGGTCCCGACGACATCTACGTTTCGCCCTCGCAGGTCCGCCGCTTCAACCTGCGCACGGGCGACAGCATCATGGGGTCGATTCGTCCTCCGAAGGAGCGCGAGGCCTATTTTGCCCTGCTCAAGGTGGACAAGATCAACGGCGAGGCCCCCGAGGTCGCGCGCGACAAGATCCTCTTCGACAACCTCACGCCGCTCTATCCGGACCAGAAATGGAACATCGAGAC
>CAYLJT010000159.1:0-12540 GCA_964383995.1 uncultured Polyangiaceae bacterium | reverse complement strand
ACGTCGTCGCCGTGGGCGCTGCGCAGGGACACGAGGCGCAGCGCCAGCTCTTCGGCCTCGGGACCCTGTTCGACCTCGAGCAGGCTCGTGAGCGCGTCGCCGAGATCGATCGAGTCGTCGCGCGCGAGGCTCAAACGAAGGATGGCGCGCAGCGCCTCGCGCGCGTTCGGCTGCCAGTCGAGGGCGCCGTGATAAATTTCGAGGGCCCCGTCGGCGTCGTCGAGCTGCTCCAAAATGCCGCCCAAACGCGTGGAAATCGCCACCACGCGCGGGGCGTCCTCGGCGTCCTTGGCGGCGTCGAGCCAACCCCGCAGCAGGGTCGCCAGCTCCGCGCGGCGTCCGTCTTTTTCGTAGATGTCCGCGAGCATTTCGGCGGCTGCCGCGTTGCCGGGTTGCTCGTCGAGCACGGGTTGCAGGATCCCCACCGCTTCGTCGAGGGGACGGCGATCCTTCGGGCTCTTCTGCGCGATGGAGAGCAGGACGCGTGCGCGCTCGACGGCGAACGCGCGTCGTTGCGCGTCGTCGGCTAGCGGCATGATCCGACCGAGGAGGCCCTCCAAACGCGCGTCGTCGTGGAGCGCGCGGTACGCGTCGAGCAAAGGCGACCAATAGGCGGGATTGGTCGGCGCGCGCTCCAAGAGCGCTTCGTAGAGGCGCGCTGCGCGCGGCAAATCGTCGAGCTTTTGCGCGGCCAACGCGGCCGCTTCGGCGAGCAGCGCGTGGGCCTCGTCGCCTTCGGCGCGGGCCGAGGCTCCTTCGAAGAGAGCGGCGGCGGACGCGAAATCCCCTTGGTTTGCCCGCAATTCGGCGAGCGCCTTAAAGGCCCATGCGTCGTCGGGCTGGGCACTTGGCGCTTCGATGACGCGCTTCAAGAGCGACGCGGTGAGCTCCGCGTCGCCGAGCTTCATGGCCTGCTCGTAGGCGGCCTTCAAGTCGGCGCGACGGCTCGGATCGAGCTGTGAGAGCTCGACGAGCGCGCGGATCATCGTGGGGCCGTCGCCCGCCGCGCGCGCGATGCGCTCGAGCAGGGAGAGGGCCGCGACGTTGCGCGGCTCGGCTTCGAGCGCGGGTAGCAGGACCGCGTGCGCGCGTGCGGCGTCGGGGAGGGCCGCGAAGGCGCGATCCAAGGTGGCCACGCCGTCGGCGCGGTGGGCTGCGTCGGCGAGCCACAACGATGCGAGCGCGTAGAGCGGATCGGCGCGCTCTTCGGCAGATTGCGCGCTGGCCTCGGCCAGATCGGCGCGGTTGCCGAGGGCCTCGGCCTGCGCGACGGGATCCCCCGCGTCTCGATGCAGGACCTCCAAACGCCGATAGATCGCGAGCAATTGTCTGGCGTTTTCGGGTGCTTCGGGGGCTTCGAGGAGCAGGTCGGCGGCGTCGCGCAGCGCCGCGACGGCGGTGCCGATCTGGCCCCGCCGGGCTTCCGCGCTGGCTCTGCGCACGAGGAGCGCCGAGCGACCTGGCTCACAGCGTGGATCCCCTTCGAGGCGCACGAGCAGCTCGATGTAGCGTTCGAGGAGACTGGCGCGCTCGGCGAAATCGAAGGCGAGCTCGTGGGTGTTGGCGTCGAGCGGCTCGATCAGCAGGGCCCGTTGCACCGCGTCGAACGCGGCCGGCAATTCGCCGGGAAATGACGCTCGAAGCGAGGCAAGCTCCAGCCAAAGGCTGCGCGCCTCTTCGCTGTGCTCGGCGACCTCGATGGCCATTTCGAGGGCCCGGGCGCGGAGCTCGGGGCGCTCGTCGGTGCGCAGGACGGCGAGGAGTCGCTTGCGCTCGACGGTGTCACCGCGGGCCGCTTCGAAGGCGGAGTCCGTGAGCTCTCGCGCGCGGGCGACGTCGTTTCGACGGGCCGCGATGCGCGCCAGCGAGAGCAAAACCTCGCCGCGGGTGAACCCATCGTCCGTCGCGTCGGGGCGGCGCGCCACGAGCAGCAGGGAGCGATAGGCCCGCGCTGCGCGCTCCAAATCGCCTTCGGCCTCGGCGTGCCGCGCGAGGGAGACGAGCACCTCGGCGTTGGCCGGATCGATGCGCAACGCTGCGTCGAGCTCGGCGACCGCTTCTTTCGCGCGGCCGTCCGCGAGGGCGACGCGTGCGAGCTCGTGGTGCAGGCGCGCGCGCTCCTTGGGCCTGCGCGATCCGAACGAGGCCATGACCTGACGGAGCGCCCGATCGGCGTCCGCGAGGCGCCCCACGATGCGCAATGCGCGGCCCAAAACGAGCACCAAATCGAGATCGTCGGGGGCGTAGCCCGCGGCCTGTTCGAGGGCCACGGCGCCGCGCTCGGCGTCTTTCAGCCGTTCGAGGTAGATGCGCCCGGCCTCGCCGAGCAGCGCCGCGCGTTGGGCGCGCTCGACGGTCACCGCGGCCTCTTCGACGAGCAGCTCGGCCACGCGCTCGGGGTTGTCCAGCGTGCGGTAGAGCGCGATGAGCCGCTTGCGAACGATGGGGTGAGACGCGAGGCCGGCCCGTTCGAGGCAGGCCACGGCCCGCACCGTGTCTCCTGCGGCGAGCCAAGCCTCCGCTACCTCCAATGCGCGTTGCGGCACGGACTCCACGGGGGCTTGCTCGGCGAGCCGTTCGAGGACCTCGGCGGCCCCCGCGTGATTGCCGGTTTGCGTGAGCAGGCGCGCGAGATCGCCCAAGGATCGATCGCGTCCGAGGGCCACGGCCCTGCGGTGCATGGCGATGGCTCGCGGCGCGTCGCCGTGAAGCTCGGCGAGCTCTGCGCCCCGCGCGAGCAGCGCGTCGGCCCCCACCCCTCCGGCCTTGGCTCGTCGCTCGGCCTCGTCGTTCAGCTCGCGGACGACATCGCTGAAGCGGCCTTGGCTCTCCCACAGCGCGATCAGCCGCGCGAGGGTCGGTTCGTGCTCGGGCAACGCTTGACGGCTCTCGCAGAGCAGCGCTTCGGCGCGCTTCGCATCGCCATCGGCCACAAAGAGCTCGGCCAGATCGAGGCGCACCGCGGCCCGCCCGGCGGGGTCTTTCGTGTGCGCGAGCTCGAGCTCGCGCAGGGCCACGAGATCGCCGCGGCGTCCCTGTTCGCGGTACAACGTCTCGAGCCGAGAGCGCACGAGCAGGTCCTCGGGATCTTCGAGAAATAGCTCCAAATAAAGGGAAATCGCGGCCTCTGGCGCAGACAGCCCGGCGGCCGAGAGGCGCCGTCGTCGCTTCTCGCGCAGGTCGAACGGCATCGCGGCCGCGCGCAGGTGCAGGGCCACCACCGCGGCGTCGTCACCGGCCTCTTTGCGGAGCTGCGCCAGGGTGTCGATGCCCCAGGTGGCGGCCTCCGCGGGGGAAAGCTTTGAGCTCCAACCATCGTCGAGGCGGGCGTTCGTCGTCGTCAGCTCCGAAGGCTGATCCTGGCCCCAACTGGCTTCGGCGGTCGCCACCAGCATCTCGGCCACCCGCGCGGCGAGCTCACGATCGCCCACCGGATCGAGGGCGACGGAGGTGGCCTCGCGCAACCATTCCAGGTCGCCCCCCGCCACCTCCGAGAGCGCGAGCAAAGTCTCGACGAGCGCGCGATCGGGCCGTTTGCGCTGCACCTCCGACAGGGCGTAGAGGACCTTGAGGTTCTTTGGATCGAGGCGCTTCGCGGCCAGCAGGCTGGCCTCGGCGGCCCCGTCGTCGCCCCGGCTCTCGCGCTGAAATATGGCGATTTCCCGGTACAAATCGCGGGCAACGCCCTTCGGAAAACCGCGCTCGACGAGGGCTTCGAGGGCGGGGGCAAGGGCGTCGAGCTTGCGTGCCGCGAGGGTCGCGCGGAGCAGCTCCTTAGCGGCCAATGGGCTCGACGGTGAGAGGTCGACCGCTGCGAGGGCTGCCGCGTAGGCCGCCGCAAGGTCGCCCACGCGCGTGTGCAACGCGGTGGCGTCGAGGAGGATGCGAAGCTTTTCGTCGACGCTCGTCGCCGCGTGCACGCGGTCGTCGGTGAGGGCCGCCAAGCCGGCCGCATCGTCGGCCCGCGTCAGGGCTTCGGCGAGCACCGCGACGGCCTCGCAAAAGAGCGAAAGGGGGCCATTTTCGCGGGCATTTCGAATGAGCGTCGCGAGCCCCTTGCGGGCCGCGGGCGACGTCGCGTCGGCCGCCAGAGCGTCGCGGAGCATTGCCAAGCCTTGGGCCGGATGCGCCGCGCCCAGCAGGTCCGCGAAGCGGCTCAACAAGGTCGCGCGCCGCCCCGGGCTGAGGTCGTTGGGCAGCTCAGCGGCGACCGCGTGGAGCGCCTCGGCGCCGACCAGCGCGAGCAGGCGCGCCGCTACGGAAACCACGCGCTCCACGTCCCCGAGGCGCGTCTCGTAGGTGCGCGCGGCGTCGCGCAAGAGGTCCTGCGCGAGGTTCTTGTCCGCGGTGCGATCCGCCGCCAAAACCAGCGCTTCGGCGTATTTCGCCGGGCGCGCGAGCTTGTCGGCGAGCTCGGCGAGGGCGCGTCGATGGGCCGTTTCCGCGGGCTCGAGGAGCAAGAGCGCCGCCAGGGTGTCGAGGGCACCCGCGGCGTCGTGGAGCACGTCGCGCCGCAACAAGAGCACCTCGCGCAGGCGCGCTGCGCCCTCCGTCGCGTCGTCGGCGAGGGCCGCGAGGCCTTCCAAAATGCGCACCAAATCCCGGGCGCGACCGGCATTTCGGAATTGCGCTTCGAGCAACAGGCCGGCTCGTTTGCGCGGCGCCCCATCGCCCGTCGCGCTGAACACCTGCTCCAACACGTCGAGCACGCCCGTCGCCGACGCCGTTTCGTCGACGAGCGGCTCGACGAGCGCGACGGCAGCGCTCGGGTCGTTGGCGTTCAGCCACAGGTTCGAGAGCCGCACGCGCAGCCGCACGCCTTCTTCTTGCGACTCGGCGCCGCTCTTCTCGATGCGCGTGAGCTCCTCGGCGAGCAACAGCGCGAGCTTCTTGTGCTGCCCCGTGCGTTCGTACAACCGCTCCAACGCTGGCACGGCCGCCGTGCGTCGCGACGCGTGCGGAAGGAGGGCCTCGAAATAGCCCGTGGCACGCGCGGCATCGCCCGCGAAATCGCGGGCCGCAAAGGCCGCCTCTTCGGTGAGCGCGAGGGTCGTGTCGACGTCGGTTTGGCGCGCCAGCACCGCGTCGTACAAATCGAGCAGGGGCGCCCAGGCTTCGCGCGACGCGTAGTCGAGCTTCAGGCGCTCAAAAGCCCAGCCGAGGTCCCCGGCTTCGATGGCCAAGCGGCGCAGGATCACGCGCACCGCGTCGGCGTCGTCGAACCACTCTTCGAGGTGCTCCACGGCGCGGCGACCCAGGGTCGCGAGCACGTCCGGCGCGAGCTCGGCGTGGTTGTCGGCGAGGACCCTTCGGTAGGCCGCGCTCACCTCCGCGGGGCGGCCCAGGTCCCGTGCCAAGGCCTCGGCGCGGTCCCAAAGCGACACGTCGCCCGGGCTCTCGACGAGCGCGCGTTCGAGGGCCACGAGGGCTGCCTCGGGCTCGTCGCGGCAGGCCTCCACCAGCCCGAGGGACCAGCGCACACGCGTGTCCGACGCGGTCCCGGAGATCGTTGGAGCTCCAAGCAATGCCTCGTAGATGGCGCGCCGGGCTTCGATGGCCGAAGTCGTCGCGGCGATCTGCGCGAGCGTCGCGGCTGCATCGGCGCCGCGCGCGTGGGCGAGCACCTGCGTGACCAAGCTCAACGCCGCGGGCTCGACGGGGGGCGTCTCCAGCGAAGGACGCAGGGCCTCCACGGCCTCGACGGGCCGGCCCGCGCGAAGCAAAAGCTCGCCGAGCTCGATGTTCACGGCGTCGCGTGCGGCACCGTCGCGCGAAGAGCGACGCGTGTGCGCGGCGTACAAGGCGCCCTCCACGTCCCCCGCGTCGAGGCGCAAACGGACCAGCGACACGAGCGCCCGGTCGTGCTCGGGATCCACATCGAGGACCCGCGACAAGAGCTCGGCGGCCGCCGTAAGGTCCCCCATTTGCCGGGCCTCGGCTTCCGCCCACGTGAACAAAATGCCCGCTTTTTGGCCTTCTTTTGCGCGTTCCACGCGCCAGGCAAAGAGCCAGCGCCGGTCCGCGTCGAGGTCCCGTCCCTCGTGTTTGGTAAGCAGTTCTTCGAAGGCGCGCTCGATGGCGTCGAGCTCCGCGTCGTCCTGCTCCAACAGCGCGCGGTACGCGGATGCTGCATCCGCGTGGCGTGTAGGCATCGCGCACAGGGCCCGGGCGCGTGCCGCGCTCAGCTTGCGCCGCAGGGCCGCGCCGAGCTGCCCTTCGAGGGCCCGCTCGGTCTCCGCCAGCAGCGCCGCATAAGCGTTGGCGCGCGCGGCCACCTCCTCGAACGCCAACACCACGCGTCCCCGCTCTTCCCCGGCAAGCGGCCCCGAGAGCCTTATTTCGTAGGCTTTTGGCAGCTTGTCCCAGGCACCCAGCGTGCGCAGCAGCTCGATCAGCTTCACCGCCGCCGGGCCGTCGTTGGGCGTCACCTCCAGCACGCGCTCCAGCAGGCTCACGGCGCGTTCCAGGTCCCCGGCGGCTTCGTAGACCTGCGCCGCTCGCGCGTAGAGGCCCGCGGCGTCTTTCGGCTTTTGCCGCCGCGTCAGCTTCAGCGTCGCGAGCCGCTCGAGGGCCGCGGCTTCTTCGCTCGGCTCGATGGCCATGGCGAGGCGTCGCTCGGTCACGCGCTCCAGCAGGTCGAGGTGGTCGTACGTCGTCGCGAGGCGGCTCATCGCGTCGAGCACCGGCTCGGCCACCGCGGACTCGCTCGCCAAGAGCTCGCCGTAGTGCCGCGCCGCATCGTTGGGATTGCCGCACAAGGCCGCGATTTCGGCCCTTCGCAGCAGCAGCGCGGAGCGATCGTCGGGGCTCGCCCGCTCCATGCCCCGACCGAGCTCTTCGTAGAGATCGGCCCACGCACCGCGGGCCTCGTGGGCTTCGAGCAAGCCGTCGAAGGCGGCGCGATCATTGGGGTCCTCGGCGAGGGCCGCGCGGAAGCTTGCGATCGCCCCTTCGATGTCGCCCATCTCCCGATGCAGGATCATCGCGATGGAGCGCAGGAGGGCGCCGCGAGGCGCTTTTCCGGCCGGATCGTCGAGGGCCGCGCGGTAGATCGCGATGCGCTCCGCAGGGCTGCCCTCTTGCTTCAAGAGCTCGTCGACCTTGGCGATCAGCGCGGGCGATGCGGGGTCGTACGCAAGCGCGAGGCGATAGATGGCCAGGGCGCGGACCACGTCCCCCGCCTCCGCCAGGGTCTCGCCGGCCTTGCGCGCGAGATCGAACAGTTCGGGTCCGCCCACGGTGAGCCCATCGAGGGCCGCCGCGAGGGCCGCCGCGCGCCGCGCGACGTCCACTTGCGTGAGGCGGTCCACGCGCGCGATCCACCCGCGCACCGCGTCCACTTGGTGGCGTGCGGCGGCCGAAAGGCCCTTGGCCACGAGCTCCATCGATCGCCTTGGATCGCCGGCCTCCGCGGCCAGATCGGCGCCCTCGGCCAGGGCCGCGAGGCGCGCCTTCGGGGTGCTCGCGAGCTCGCCGCGCACCTCCAAGAGCCGCGCGAGCGCGCCCACGGCGCCCTCCTTGCGATAGAGCGGCTCCAGCACATCGGCCGCGGCGAGGCGCTGTTCGGCGGCCACGGGCGGCGTGGGCGCGGCCAACAACTTCTCGATCGCGAGGCGGCTCGAACGCTCCCCGGGATCGATCGCCAAAGCCCTTTGATACGCGGCAAATGCGCGATCGGGGCGCTTGAGGCGCCCGAGCTCCACTTGGGCCAAGCGTGCGTAAAGCACGGCCCGCTCTGCGTCCGGCACGTGCCCCGCGAGCCGCTCCAACACCGTCGCCACGTCGGCGTAACGGCGCTCCGCTTCGAGCAACACGAGCAGCCGCTCGTCGGTCTCGCGCGACGCGCCGTAGCGCTCCACGAGCTTTTCGTACGTAGCGATGGCCTCCGCGCGACCGTCGGGCACCTCGCTCTTGGCGGCCGCCGCGGCGAACAGGAGGCGCCGCGCTTCAACGGCGTTTTTCTCGCCTTGCGCGCGTTTTTCGAGGATCTCCGCGAGCGCCGCGGGGTCGTTGAGGCCCTCGTAAATCTGCGTCAGCGCGAGCAGCGCGGCGCCCTCACGGCGGGTCCCGAAGAGCCTCCGCCACGCCGTCGCCGCCGCCTTGGGGTCTGCCAGATCGGTCTCGTAGATCTTCGCGAGCCGCTCCGCCGCGGCCTGCCGCGCCGCCGGGCTCTTCTCCAAATCGGCCAGCTTTTCCAGCACCGACGCGAGCCCGCGATGATCCCGCGCTTCGCCGTAAATCGACGCCAGGGCGATGGCCGCGCGCAACACGGCGTCGTCGTCACCGCCCGCTTCGAGGAGCGCGGCCAAGGTCGCGCGGCCCTTCTTCGCGTCCCCGAGCGCGAGGTACAAATCGCCCAAATCCGCCTGCAAACTGGCTCGTTGCTTCGGATCGCGGGCGGTCGCCGCCAGGCGCCCCAACACGCGCACGGCGTCGGGGCGCTTCTCCAACGCAGCGGCGAGCTTCAGATAGCGCGCGCGCGCCTCTTCGTCGCTCGGGTCTGCGAGCACGATCGGCTCGTAGAGGATGTGGGCCATCGGCAGGTCGCCGAGCTTTTCGAAGGTGAGCTGCGCGAGCCTGCGTTGCGCGTCGAGGCGCTTCGGCCCACGCAATTGATCCACCTGAATTCGCAGCATTTCGGCGGCTTCTTTGAAGCGGCCGTCGTGCACGTAGGCTCCCTCCAGGGCGGCCGCCGCACGGCCTGCGAGGGCCCGGTTGCCGAGCAGCTCTTCACCACATTTGCGTGCGATGGCGTCCGACGGGTCCGCGCGGAGCAGCTCCTCGATGTGCCCGATAGCGCGCTCCGCCTCGTGCATTTTCGTGGCGTAGAGATCCACGAGCCGCCGCCGCATCCGCGAGGCGGCTTCGATGGGCGCATGGGTGTCGGCGAGCAGCGCTTGTTCGGCGAGCTTCGCGGCGTCCGCGTGTCGACCCATGAGCGACAGGCGTTGGGAGAGCGTGTCGCGGATGCCTTCGGCCGTCGGATCCGCCTTGTAAATAAGCTCCAGCAGCGAAATTGTCCGTTCCGGATCGGTCTCGCCCGTGAGCACCAACGCGCAGCGCAAGAGGCGCACTTGCTCGTTGGCATCCGCACGGTGGGCCGCCGCCGCGGCGTACAAATCGCGCAGCTTCAGCCGGTCGTCCTTGGCCGAGAGGATCTTCTCCAGTCGCTCGAACGCACCCTCGTGCCCCGGGGCCAGCGTGAGCACCTTTTCGAGGTATCCCATGGCGCCATCGGTGTCGCCGAACACGTCGCCGAAGAAGACCGCGGCGTAGTGAAACACCTCGGCCTGGGCCGCCGTCGGCAGCGTTTTCATGCGGCGCTCTTGGCCCAAACGCTCGTACGCGAAGGCCAGCTCCGCGAGCCGGTCGTCGCGCTTTGCGGCCTGGTGCAAAAGCTCCCACAGCTCGGCGTCGAGCTGCCCGCGCGCCGCGGCTGTGAGCAAGGCGTCCAACACCTGCGGCTCGTTTTCGAGCTTCTCGGAGAGGACCGCGCGGAGGTTGTCGGGTCGAAGGGGACCGCGGGGGAACTTGGAGTCCGTCGCCATGATCGCCGCCGCCCGCAGCCGCGGGCAGGGACACGAACGGTATCCGAAATCGAGGCGCTCGGGGCGTCTAGGCGCGGGGCAAAGCCGGCCAGACCACGCCGCGGGCCCGCAGATCGTTCACCGTGTCGGCCAGGGTTTCGTTGGGATCCCGCGGTGAAAAGCCGAGCTCGCGCGTGGCTTTCGCGGCGTCGAGGTACCAGAAGCACTGGCCCATCTCCGCGGTGATGCGGTCCACCGGCAGCTTGGCGCCGAGCTTCTTGGCGGCCCGCTCCAACAGGCCCGTACCGATGCTCGCCAGGGCCATGCCGCGGGGCATCTTCATGCGCGGCGCGCGCACCCCCGAGATGCGCTCCAACCGCTCGAAGAAGGCCTCGACGGTCATGTTTGCGGCTCCAACCAAATAGCGTTCTCCGCCCTTGCCCTTGGCCATCGCCGCGATCAGCGCGTCGGCGGCGTCCCGCGCGTCCACGAACGAGAGGCCCCCCGCGGGGATCACGGGGGACTTCTCTTCCAGGAAGTCCACGACGTCCTTCGTCGATGAGAGGCGGGCGTCGCCGGGGCCCAAGAGCAGCGAGGGATTGACCGAAATCACCTGGAAATCCGGCGCATTTCGCTCCAACGCCGCGCGCTCCGCGAAGAGCTTCGAGCGGTAGTAAGGCCAACCCGCGATGAGCTCCATGGGCGCGGCGGCGTTCTCGTCTCGGACATCGTCGGGCTCCTTCGACACCGCCACCACGCCGCTCGTGCTCGCGATCACCACGCGTTTGACGCCTGCCTCGCGCACCGCATCGAGCACGGTCTTCGTGCCATCGACGTGCAGCCGGTACAGCTCCTCGGCGTCGTTCGGGTCGCGCGACACCTTGCCCGCGCAATGAAACACACCGTCGACACCCTCCGCGGCGGCCTTCACGCTCTTCGCATCGAGGATGTCGCCGAGCGCGATGCGCACGCCCTTGCGTTCAAGATCGGCGTCGTTCTTGCGACAAAGCGCGACGACGGTGGCGCCCGCGTCCAGCAGTTTTTGGATCAGGTGGCCGCCGAGGAAACCCGTCGCACCGGTGACGAGATAGCTGCTCATCCGAGGTGGAACACTTTCTGAAAGGTTTGGAGGAGGGAGATGTCGTTCGACTTCACCGCGCCCGTCATGAACTCCATGGGGCTCGGGGTGTACGCCTCACGCACGATCTTGAGAAAAATCTCTTCGGAGGTCTTGAGCACGCAGTCCGCCTGCGCGCCCTCGGGCTTGCCCACGGTGGCGTTGCAGCCATCCGGTCCGATGCGCAGCGTCCACTTCGAATCGGCGTCGTTCCCGAGCGTGAAGTAGAACGAAATCGGCTTTGAAACCTGGGTTTTGTCGAACTTCGCTTCGAGCTCGCGGAACACCTTGAACAGGCGCGGCTCCTCCACGACGCGCTCGTCGCCCGCGGCCTCCATGCGCGACAGATCGAGCACCGAGCCATCGCGCAGCGCGATGACCGCCTGCTCGGTCAGCTCGGCCACGCGCCGCGACGCGGCCGTCAGCTTCATGCCCTCGGTGAGCCGTCGCAGATCGGCGATGCACAGGGGCGGACCGATGTGCGCCTCGATGTTGCGCTTCATCGGGATGCGCTTGCCCTTGGGCCACGACTCGTAGGTTCCCTTCAAGTAGACCGGCAAGATGTCCACGCCGTGCGTGAGCGCGAGGTGGCCGATCGCGGGTTTGAACTCGTTGATGCGGCCGTCGGTGGAGCGCGTGCCCTCGGGGAAGATCAAGAGCGTCTTGCCCTCTTCGAGGATCTCGCCAGCCTGCCGCAGGGCTTGGCGCAGGCCGCCCTTGCGATCGAACGCCGCGAGGTTCGTGAGCTGTTTCACGTAGGCCTTTCGCCACGCGTTGCCTTCGAAGAAGTAGTCCTGCGCTGCGAGCGAGACGATCTCTTGGCCGTAGCTGCCGAGCGCGTACTTCACGAAGCCCATGTCGAGGTGGCTCGCGTGATTCGCTGCCACCAGCGTGTTGCGGTTGTGGGGGATGAAGGCCCGGCCGTAGACCTTGGGCTTCATCATCTGGCCGTAAAAGGCCATCTGACCCTTGCCGAGAGCGCCCTTCAGCGCCGCCGCCAAGGGCCCCGGGATCTCGATCTCTTCGGGCTCCTTCTTCTCGATCTTGCGAGCCGCTTCGCGCTCCGTGCGGCCGCCCGACGAAGACACCAGGGTCTCCACGTCGCCCACCGTTTCGCACTTGGCGAGGGCCGTCGTGTCGATCACGCCGCCGATGGGCTCGAGCGCCGCGCCAAGCTCCATGGTCATCAGCGAATCGAAGCCAAGATCGGCTTTGAGCGAGGTGCGCGCCGAAATCTCGGTCGGTTTGCGGTTTGCGAGGGAGGCCACGGCGTGGCGCACGCGGCTCACCTCGCTGCCATCGCCGGTGCTCACCCGCGGCGCCGTCGCGGCCACCAGGCGCGTGAGGATGTTGCGCACGTCGGGCCGCTTTACTTTGCGCGTGGCGGTGCGCGGCAAATCGGCGTCGACGAAGTGCACAACGGCGGGCTGAGCGCTCTTCGGCAGCTTTTGGAATGCTTCACGCAGTGAACGATTCGCGTTCTCGAAGCGTTCGCGCTTGCGCGTCGCGGCCGAGTCGATGTCGAACACCGAGGGCGGTCCATCGCCCGCATCTCCGGCCTCGTGGTCTTCGCGCTCGGGCACGGCGAGGCACGCCACGCGCTCTCCGCCCCGCGGATCGTCGATGCCCACGATGGCGAGCTCCTTCACGTGGCTCACCTTGCCGAGCAAAGCCTCGATGTCGTCGGGGTACACGTTCTCGCCGCTGGCCGAGACGATCACGTCCTTTTGACGTCCAACGATCACCAGCTTGCCGCCCTTGTCGAGCTTGCCGAGATCGCCCGTGTGCAGCCAGCCGTTTTCGTCGATGGCGGCGCGCGTGGCGTCTTCGTTGTTGGCGTAGCCCACCATCACGTTGGGTCCGCGCGCGAGGATCTCGCCCACGCCTTGCGCGTCG
>CAYLJT010000158.1:0-12548 GCA_964383995.1 uncultured Polyangiaceae bacterium | reverse complement strand
GAGGGCCTGCCCGCCGTCATCCCCGTGGAGATGTGCTACCTCGGCTGGCAAGAATCCCTAGAGCAGCTCGCCAAGTTGGTCGAGCCGGAGATCGCGGACGGCTGAGCCCGTGTCACCAAGCGTTGGAGCGTCTTGGAGGGCGCCTCCGCACGCGGCGCGCTGGTAGACCATGACCGACCTCGACCAACTTCAGAGCTTGGGCTTCGTGGTGCTCCGTCGGTTCTTCGAGCCGGCGCACCTCATCGCGGAGGTGGACCACGTGCTCGCAACGGGACGGCGAGAGTCAGCGGCGTCGTGGCTGGGTGGGGCGATTCGATTTCAATACGTGCCGATGATGACGAACGAGACGCCGCACAGCCTCGAACTGCTGTCGCGGGCCGAGGGGGTGGCGCGGTCCATCCTGGGGGGCTCCGTGCTGCCCACGCGGGCCAAGGGGACGCGCTACCGCGGGGATACGCCCTGGCATGCGGACTCCGCTCTACCCATGGTAAGCCTCGGCTTCGCGGCCTACCTGGAGCCGCTTGTCTCAGACACCGGCGCGCTGCGCGTGTTGCCCGGGTCCCACCTTCCGGGGGTCGCCGACGGGCTTCGTTCCGAGGGCGTCGAAGGGCAGCCGGCGAGCGCCCGAGCTGCCCATACGGTGGAGACCGAGCCTGGTGATCTGCTGGTGTTTGACGAGCACCTGTTCCATGCCAGTGCTGGAGGTGGAGTCCGCCGGCAATGGCGGGTCGACTTCGTGCGAGATCTTGACGACCTGGCGTCCGAGGAGCTGGTTCGGCAGTACTTCGCGGGCATCTTCCCGCCGGATTGGGATGGTGGCTACGACGCCCTTCGCTACCCGAGCTACGGGCCGGATTGGCTCGCCTCGGGCCGGCCGTCGGTCGAGCGCCTCAGGGCCCTCGGCGTCTACGCAATGGCCGCTCGGCAGGAGGCCTTCCGCGGCCCGATGAGCCCATGAAACAAGCCAAAAAGGATGCTCCCTTCCCCAAGGTGTGGGCCCTCGTGAAGAAGATCCCGGCGGGGCGCGTGTCTACCTATGGAGACATCTCGCGCGCGATTCACGGCCGCTTGACGCCCGTCGGGGTAGGTTGGGCGATTCGTGCGGCGGAAGAGGGGGCCATCCCTTGGCACCGCGTGATCAACGGCAAGGGCGGCGTGTCCACCGACGGCGAGACGCCCGGTCTTCAGCGCTCGATGTTGGAGGCCGAAGGGGTGGTGTTCAACGAGCTCGGGCGGGTCGACCTGACGCGCTACGGCTGGCCCTTGGGGTGACGCCCTTCTTCGAGCCCTCCTGGGGAGGTGAGCCGTCCAGTTCGTCGAGGGGCTCGGGACAGACGCTGCGCAGCTTGCATCCCTTGCACGCGCGTCCAGACCAGATGGCCTCGAAGGTAGCTTGCATTTCGTCCAGCATCACGTCGTCGTCGGTGACGATTCCGGCCTCGAAATTGCGCCTTCCTTCCCCTTTGGCGCCTAGGCCCGCGCCCGTGAAATTGGCGGAGCCGAGGTACAACAGGGCTCCATCAATGGCGATCATCTTGAGGTGGACGCGGGGGCATTGACGCATGGCGAGGCCCTGTGGGCCGTTGAGCTTCGCCTTCTCCAACGCAGCTCGAAAGGCCCTGGACGGCGGGCCTGCGTGAAGCAAGCGGAGCTCGACCCCCCTTCGACGTAGACCCGAGAACACCTCCAAAATCGAGATGTAGTTGCCCCGCGCGCGGGCGCGGGAACCAACGGGTGCCTCGACGCGGAGGTCTTTTACATTGGCGGTGGAGATCCAAACAGCCACTTTGGCGCCGGCTACGGCGTTTGCGATGAGGTCGTCGTAGTGGTCTTTGTCCCGTAGGAGGCGAAGCTCGACACGACGCTTTGGAGTCACGCGGAGCACGATACCACGGTGGGCCGGAAATCCTTCTTTCTGCTGCCGTTCGCGTTATCATCTGCCCATGCGCGCCATTGTGCTCCGCCGCCCGCTGGCTAGCTTCTCGCTGTTTTTTGCGGCAATTTCGCTCGTTGCGTGCGCCGAGCCCGCGGGCGAGGACCCCGCGGCGACGACCTCTGGCGACGCGACAACGTCGTCCGCCGGGGTGGGAGGCGCGTCGGTCAGCGCCACCTCCGCCGGCACCGGCGGCGCGGCGTCGAGCGTGACCACGTCGGCGGGTCAGGGTGGCAGTGGGGGCGCGGGTGGCCAGATGGGTGTCGGCGGCCAAGGCGGGCAGGGCGGGTCCGTCCTGCAGCCGGACTACGTCGGATGTTCCGATGGCACCCGCGAAGGCTACGGCAACATCGGAGTCTACAAGTACATCGCCGCGTGCGGCGGGGCTTGGGACATGCCGGGCATCTTCAACATGCCTGTGAGCTGCAACAGGCAAGCAGGCAACACGGGCGTCAACGCGGCCGGGACTGGGTGTACGGTGTCTGACCTGTGCGCGGAGGGCTGGCACGTCTGCTATGGAAAAGACGACGTTATCCTCAAGAACCCGGGCGGCTGTGCGGGGGTGATGGACGGCGCCGTGAGCCCAGTGTTCTTCACGTCGCAAATGTCGTCGGTCGGAGCCTTCCAATGCTCCACGGCTGCCAACGCCACGAACGACCTCTTCGGTTGTGGAGATTTGGGTTGCGACTTCACCTCGAACCAGGTCGTGCAAGACCTCTGCGCGCCGCTCGTGATGTCCTCTCATGACCTGTGCAAGGGCCTGCGAAACGACCTGAATTGCGGGGACTGGTGCAACCACCTGGGCAAGTACCCGGGGCTGCAAAACGGCTGGATCTGCGGCAGCGACGGCGCCAACGAGGCCCTCAACGTGACGAAGAGCGTGCCCGACCAAGGCGGCGTATTGTGCTGTACCGACTAACGACGAGCCCGTGGGTCCGAAAAGACGCGCCTCGCACGTTGGGAAAAACGGCGAGCAAGTCCGAAAAAGTAGGACACGATAGCGGCCCCCCTTTCCCGCGGCAAAATCCGCCCTAGTGTCGAACTGGTTCCATGCCCCCTAGAGCCGCCCGCCAAGAAGACCAAACGCTGCCCGCGGGGGCCGACTGGGGGCCGTTCGGCGCCGGCGCGCTGATCGCCGAGCGTTACCGGCTGGTGAAGGTGTTGGGGCGGGGCGGCATGGGCGAGGTGTGGGAGGCTCTCCACGACGCGCTGGGCCGGGCGGTCGCCCTCAAGTTGGTGCGGGTCGAGGCAGGGGAGATGCGCGACCGGCTGTTGCATGAGGCGCGCGTGCTCGCCCAGCTCACTCACCCATCCATTGTCTCGGTCTACGATGCGGGTGAAGCGGCGGACGGAACGGCCTACTTGGCGATGGAGCTCTTGGCGGGAGATAGCCTGGCCAAGCTCATCGAGCGCGAGGGTCGGGTCCCGGTGGCGCGGGCCGTCGGCTTCTTTGTCTCCCTGCTGTCGGGTTTGCAGGTCGCCCACGAGGCAGGCATCATTCATCGCGACGTGAAGCCCGACAACATCCTCCTGGTCCCGTCCGGCGCTGGGCAGGTGACCCCGAGGCTCATCGATTTTGGCATCGCGGTGCCCGCGAACCGCGATCCGGATCGGTCGACCGACGAAGACTGGGCGGGGACGCCCGAGTACATGGCGCCGGAGCAATTGCGGGGTCTGTACACCGACCCGCGCTCCGACGTCTGGAGCGTGTGTGTCAGCCTGTACGAATCGATCACGGGGAGGCCCCCGTTCCTGGGTCGGGATTTGGTCGATACCGCAAGAAATGTCGCCCAAACACCGCTGTCCTATCCCCGCGATGTCCCGGACATGGACGGCGCGTTGTGGGCCATTCTTACGAAGGGCATGCGCAAGAAGGTGGACGAGCGGTTCTCCGGAGCGGCGGAGCTTGCCGACGCGCTGCAGGCGTGGCTGTTGACCGCGCAGGAGCGCGGAGCTCAAAGCTCGCTTCTGTCCACCGCGAGCGCCCCCGCCTTTGCCCCGGCGACGCCCTCTGCGGGGGGTGCGGAGAGCCCGCGCGCCGCGATGGACGACATCATCTCGAAGAAATTGCGTGAGGTTTGAAACGTGCTCGACGTACCCATCTCTTCCAGAGCCCCTGCCTCCTCCGTGGACGTTCTGCGTATCGATGAGCTGTCGGACGAGGAGCTCGACACGCTCCCCTTCGGTGTGATCGCGCTCGACGAACAGGGCATCATCCTGCGCTACAACCTCTACGAATCACGCCTTGCGCGGCTCGACCGAAACCAGGTGCTCGGGCGCAAGTTCTTCGACGACGTGGCGCCCTGCGCCAAGGTGGAGAGCTTCCAAGGCCGTGTGCATCAGGGGATCGCCTCGGGTCAGACGGGTAGCTTGGGTAGATTTCCATTTCTTTTCGACTTTCGTTTTGGCGCGCAAGAGGTCGAGGTCGAGGTCGTCCGACCTGCGGGCTTGCCTCGCTACTACCTGCTGATCAACCGGCGGCGCGTGGGCCCCGCGCGCCCCAACAAGGCGCCCAACGAGCTTGCTGTTCTGCAGCGCGAGCTCGCCCCCGACGAAGGCAAGGTGGGTGTCAAACGCGACCCCGTGGAGCGCCGCGTGTTGGAGGTCCCGTGGGCCTTCTTGGCGTCGCTTCGCGTGACGTGCGATCACCTCGCTCCGGAGAGCTGGCAATTGTTCTGCACCGAATGGGGCGTTCAGCTCGGCCGCAGGCTGGCGGTTGATCTCCAGAGTGACGCGTTGGACAACGACGCTGAGAGCCTGAGCGACCTACCCATGGGAAGGGTAGCTTCCATCATCGCGGAGCGATTTCTGCAGCAGGGTTGGGGCCGGATCACCTTCGATTTTGCGGCGATGCGCGAGGGTGTGCTGACGATGGACGTGGTCCGCAGCGCGCTCGCGGAGGCCGCCCCACGGCGACCGGCGGCGGCGGGGGGGAGTCGATCGGACCTTGCCTGTCCCTTGCTGGCGGGCACGATGGGGGCCATCCTCAGCCACGTCGCTGGACGGAGGTTGGCTGCGCGAGAGGTGCTTTGTGCGTCGAGCGGAGCGGACCTGTGCCAGTTCGTGATTACGGCTCATGATCGGCGCAAGATTGTCGATGCGGCAACGGAGAAAGGGCTGCGCGGCACAGAGGCCATCTTGCTCGCGCTGCGCGGGTCTCCGGCGGTGGGAGCGGGCCTGTGAGGCGCTCGGAGCAGGGCGTGGAGGGCGAGGCTTTCGGGGCGGCGTACGAGCTTCCGCCTTACCGTGGGCTCGAGCCGGGGGCGGAGTCGCTGCCGGCGGGGGTGCTGTTGGGGGACGTGCCTTGGGAGGGGCCGCTGTTGGATGTGGAGGGGCTTGGTGCGCGGGTCGTCTTGGGTTGGATTCGGTAGGGGGCGTTGGTGCGGGGAGGGCGCGTGGCCGACGGCTGCGTCGGGGCCGACCCAGGTTGAGCTCGGCCGGTGGGGTTCCGGAGGCCGACCCGGAGGCCGACCCAGGTTGAGCCGCGGCGGCCGACCCAGGTTGAGCTCTTCCGGAGGCCGACCCCAGGTTGAGTTCGACTGCGGAGGCCGACCCAGGTTGAGCTGGGCGGCAGAGCTCCGGCGCGGGGCCGGCGGAGACCGACCCAGGTTGAGCCGCGGCGGCGGCGGCCGCGGCGGCGGCGGCCGACCCAGGTTGAGCTCGGCGGCGGAGTTCCGGCGCAGGCCCGGCGGAGGCCGACCCAGGTTGAGCCGCGGCGGCCGACCCAGGTTGAGCTCGGCGGCGAGTCCCAGCCGCGGCGGCCGACCCAGGTTGAGCTCGGCGGCGGAGTTCCGGCGCAGGCCCGGCGGAGGCCGACCCAGGTGGGGCGGGTGGCGGGTGACCAAGATTCGAAGTTGGCCGGCGAGGTGTCCATGGACAGGGCCTCCCTGGAATGGACACCCCCCCAGCGAGCCAGACTTGAAGAGATTTCAACGGCTTACGGGCGCGGAACACCTGGCATGGTTTTGGCCGATGCACCTTCCCATGAGTCAACCTCGCGAGATTGTTCCGGGCGCAACCTACCTCATTGGCCGTCGCACGCTGCGAAGGCATTTTCTCCTGCGTCCCGACGCCCTTGTCACGCAGATCCTGATCTACACGCTTGCCTATTCAGCGCGCCGTTTTGGCATTCAGGTTCACGCTCTTTGCGCCATGTCTACCCACGTTCATCTCGTCGTGACTGATGTGGAGGGCGTCTTGCCGAGCTTCTTGCAGTTCTTCCATCGCATCGCCGCCGCAGGAACCAAGGTCCTGCGCAATTGGGAAGGGTCCCTTTGGGACCACAGGCACACGAGCGTCGTGCGCCTGCGGACCGATGCCGCGGTGGTCGAGAAGATCGCATACGTGCTGGCGAACCCGGTCGCTGCTGGACTGGTGTGGCAACCTCATGCCTGGCCCGGTGCAAAGACGAATGTCTCGGACATCGGGGCCGGTGAGCTGCGGGCGGCCCGTCCACGATTTTACTTCGACCCATCCAACAAGCAGTGGCCCGCGGAGGCCGTGCTACCCGTTACCTTGCCACCATGCGTTGGAGCCGAGGGGCGCAAGCAATTTGTCACGGATCTGGGGGTTGAGCTGACGCGCCAAGTGGTCGCCGCGCACGAGGAAATTCGACGGCGTGGTCATCGGGTGTTGGGAGCCGCGCGGGCCGCCACGATCTCCCCGGAGGAGCGGGCCACGAGCTCGGAGGAATTCGGAGCCACGAATCCGACGTTTGCCACCGGGACGAAACAGGGGCGGGCCGTACGCAAAGCGGCTGTGGAGGCCGTGCGTGTGTTTCGTGCGGCCTATCGCGTCGCCCGTGACCAATGGCGCGCCGGCGTCCGTGCTGTCGTGTTTCCTGTGGGCACCTGGTGGATGCGCGTGTTCCACGGAGCTTGCGTGGAACCAAGAGCAGGCGGCGCGTAGGGGAGGCGCCGCGCTCAGGCGGAGCCGCGTGCGTTCACGTTGAGATCGAGCCGTTCGTGCGCATGAATGGCAAGCTTGGTCCAGTGGGTTGCGGGGGCCATGCAATTCGGGGTCGATAGAAAAGGCCTCCCGACTTGGGTCGGTTCCGCGATCTTGTAACCAGTTGTGACCTTGGCTCTGGTTGGGTGGAGAGCCCTTTTGGCTGCAAGAGCGGATCTGCCGGCGCCTCCAACCTAGGTCCGGCGGTCGTTGGTTTGGTTTACTTGCCGGCAGGTTAAGCCTGGGCCGGTCCATGACAGTCGGCTGATGACGAGCCTAACGAATCATGGTCCGCGCGGGAAACTGGCGCCAACCAGGGTCGGCTCGGGGGTGGGTTGGCCTCAGCCAGCGCAGGCTCCAACCCCGCGCTCATGCTGGGCCGGGTCAACCTGGGTCGGCCCAACGGTTCAACCTGGGTCGGCCCAACGGTTCAACCTGGGTCGGCCCCAACGGTTACGGGTCAACCTGGGTCGGCCAACGGTCCGCTCAGGCCGCCCCGAGCAAGCCCAGGCCGGGCCCACCTAGCCTAAGGTCGGCCCAACCTGGGTCCGTTCGGCCCCAGGCTAGGCCAACCCAGCCCAAACCTACCTAACCCACATAGTATAGTTCCCACCAACAGCATTTCCGTACACGGTGCTGCCCGAGCCATTGCCAATCACCCAAGGCACGCCCGACACAGTATGATTCGTAATGAAGGTGCCGTCGCTGAGACCGCAAGTAAAGTCCGTAATTCCCTGATGCCAACTACAAACCGACGACGAGACCTTGGCGAGCTGTGTCAACGCCGCGTCGGAGTAGAGCGATGTGCACGGGCCAAACGCAGGAGGCGGCGTCGTGTGCTGGTAGGTGCACGCCGAGCTCGCGAAACGCTTCACCGAATAGGCCCCGTCTGACGTTAGCCGGTATTGCCCACCCCCGCGAATCGCCGCGATTTCGGTGTCGGAGAGCTTGCTCAAGACGGGCGTTGGACCCGTGGCGACGACCATGGGGTTGATGGCCGCGGTCGTGCTCCAGAGCCCCACCGCGTTCGGGAAGGCGCCCTGCGCGCGCATGACCATCGTGTACCCACCGCCGTCTCCGACCATGTCGCAATAGACACCGCGCTGGGGCATGGGCCCCGGACCGTCCGGGTCGATGGTATAGGTGCCCGTTGGCAACGACGAATCGGCCGCGTGCAGAGCATTGCAGCTCGTGTATTGACCGCAAGACGCACCGTAGCAGCCGACGTATTTTCCGGTCAGGTAGTTGCGCGCGGTGGCGCGCTCCCCGGCCGATAGGGCCCGCGAAAACACGATAATCTCCGCGACATAGCCCGTAAACGTGTTGTTGCAAGCGGAGTTTCCGATGTGCAAGGTGGACGTGCCGCCCACGCTCGGTCCGCCGGACATGGTGGACGTCGTCACCACGCTGCCGTCGATCCACAGCTCACCCAGGTTGCCCGAGCGATGAAACTCGAGGATGTGCGGTGTATCGGAGTAGGTGCCCGGAACTGCGTACGGAATCGACGCGTTGGCGGGGTTGCCCATCTGGAACACGAGCGTGCCGCCCCAGGGCGCATGAACCAGGAATCGGTTGTTGACGCAATCTCCCCAACCCAAAAGGTCAGTGTACGCGTCGTAGCTCGCGTGGGCGATCACCAAGTAGAGCGTGTTGTCCGAGGCGCTCGCGAGGTTCGTTCCGACCACGCCGCCGCGCGTAAGATCGACGGTGCCATCAAAGTACACCGCGGGTTTGCCGTTGATCACCTTGGAAAGGTAGTAGCCCGGAGCCCCGGCCGTGGACACCGTGTTCCCATTGGGGCTCTGATCCGCCCAGCTCGTGACAGCGGCGCCGTTGGCGAGACCGAGGGCATCCGCCTTGAGCCAAAGGGTCATGTTCCCCGTTGGAGGGCCGCAAGCGGCGCAAGGTCCGCCACAGTCAACGCCGGTCTCACCCTGGTTCTGGATACCATCGCTGCAAGTTGCGCAAGCGGCGCAAGGTCCCCCACAGTCAACGCCGGTCTCACCCTGGTTCTGGATTCCATCGCTGCACGTTGCGCAGGCGGCGCAGGGTCCGCCACAGTCAACGCCGGTCTCACCCTGGTTCTGGATTCCATCGCTGCAAGTTGCGCAAGCCGCGCAGGGTCCGCCGCAGTCGACGCCGGTCTCACCCTGGTTCAGGATCCCGTCACTGCAAGTTGCACAAGCGGCGCAAGGTCCGCCACAGTCAACGCCGGTCTCACCCTGGTTCAGGATCCCGTCACTGCACGTTGCGCAGGCGGCGCAAGGTCCGCCACAGTCAACGCCGGTCTCACTCTGGTTCTGGATACCATCACTGCACGTGGCGCAAGCGGCGCAAGGTCCGCCGCAGTCAACGCCTGTCTCACCCTGGTTCAGGATCCCGTCACTGCAAGTTGCGCAGGCGGCGCAGGGTCCGCCACAGTCAACGCCTGTCTCACCCTGGTTCAGGATCCCGTCACTGCACGTCGGGCAAGCAGGGCACGAGCCGCCGCAATCGACGCCGGTCTCTCCCGGATCTTGATGGCCGTTGGCACAGGCAGGTGGAACGTAGCAGACTTGCAGTTTGGGTCGCGGAGCCACAGGGCCTGCTTCACTGGCGCCGAAGCTGGCGCGGCCGCCTCCCGGTTGATCGAGCACTATGCCGTAGCTTGGGAGCGTGCCACCCAGCCATGCTTGGACAGTGGATGTAAGGTCGATGGAGACCGTACCTCCAGCGGGGACTGCGGCAAGGTCGACTGTGACGATGGGCGAAGGGTCAAAGGCACCCCCGAAGGAGCTCCACGTGACGGTGCTCTCCGACCATGGCGCTGTAATGCCGAGCACATGGACCAGCGAAGGGCCCAGGGCGTTGTTTTTCTTGAGGGAGAGAGTCGCCGTTTGAACCGCCGAGCCAACTGGAATCGGCGAGAAGTCGAAGCCGAGCAGCGTTTGCCGGGTCGCCGTTCCCAACGTGCCCGTCTGTGACAGCATGGCTGCCCCGAAGTTGGCGCTCCCCACGCTGGGATCGAGGGGATCGTTCGCAATGAACGTGTCGGAGACGTTTCCCGCGGCGCCTCGGAAGAGCGTCGTACAAAGCAGTTCTTGCGCGGAGGAGCCGACCGGCTCCGGATCGTTCGCGGGGTCCACGGCGCAACCCGCCGCGAGCGCCAACATTGACGAGTAGACAGCGCACTTGCCGAGCTTTCGAATCACGACAGCCTCCGGGCGGTTGGGAAGAACGGGCTCATCGCCGCGAAGCTTATGAGCGTCTTTCAGAACAGCCCGTCTGTCAATAGTCCCGGGAGGCTTCCCGCCTTTCGCGACGTCAGCGCGTGTTCACTGACATGTACCGTCGAGGGTCAACCCACCCGTGGTCGTCGCTTGGCAAGAGTGTCCAGGAGGGCAATAGCCGACGTCTGCGCTTGTGTTGCAGTGGCCGTCCTGGCCAAACCCGTCGATGAACGCGATCTTGTCCAGGTGATTTTGACCATCGCAGCCCAGGAAGACGCCCGCGTTGGTCGCGCACTTCACGGGGATGTAGGAAACACAGGCCGCTCCAGAGTCGCAAAGGCCCATGGAGCAAGGCGTGCCCGTCGGTGCCAACGTGGTGAAGGGAGACCCGAGGGAGCAACTCTCGGTCGTGCATTCCTGACCGTCGTTGGGCACGTCCCGATCGTTCGGCACGTAGCTGGGCTCGCCGCCGGCGCAGCTCCAGCTCATGCAATCTCCGGGCGTGTCCTCCGGGACATCGCTCTCGTCGACCACACTTTGCAGCCCTCCCGCGTTGTCGCAGACAGTCGTGAGGCAATCGTGGGGCACCTGTTCTTCGACGACAGTGCCGGCCTGCTTGAACTGCTGCCCGCAAACGCCCGCGTCGCAGGTGCGGGCACTACAGGCTGTGTCGGCTCCCGGGCAGTCCTCCGGGCTCACGCAGTTCGTCTCGATATGGCCACCGTCCCCCGTCGACGTGGACGAGCTGGAGGAGGCCGACGAGCTTGCGCCGCCCGCCCCGCTGCCGCTCGTCGAGGTGGCGGACGTGGAGGTTGTCGCGTCGCTCGACGAGCTCCCAGCGCCACCGGAGCCGTCGCCGATCGTGAAGGCTTCGCCGCAGCCAACCAGGGTCACGCCGATGGCCAAACGGAAGAAGTAAGCGCGCATGGACGGAGGTTACTCCAGCTGACAGGCGCGTCAACGGTCGGGCACGGTCTCTCGCGCCAAGGCGCCGGCAGGCATGAGAGCAGGTTTAGCGCCTACCCAAGCGCGCCGCCAGCAGGCCCGGCACCCTGAGGCGTTCACGACAGTCGTCGAAGGGTAGGGGAACGCCGTCGTGCTTGCAAATCAGCGCCGATTCGCCGAAGCCAAAGGCGTCGTAGGGGCCCTGCGGCTCGGGCCAAGGGACTGTCGTGGTTTGGTAGACCTCCGTCGCCGTGTCGAGCACATAGGCACTCTCGCCGTCGATGGTCAGGTTGACCAGGCGCACCAGCGGTGCCACGCGGCGGTCCTCGTCCAGACGAAACAGATCGACGCCACCCAGGGTGCCTACGGCGAACACCCTGCCGTCGGGTGAGAACGCGCCTGCCCAGGCGCGATCGGTGGGAGGGAGCTTTATCCACACGAGACGCCGCCCGGATCTCGCATCCCAGAGGACGGCGCCGTCGTCGTCGAAGATGCCGAGCACCGTCCTTCCGTCGGGTGAAATGGCGACGTCAAATAGCGCGACGCCGCCGCAGCTACCGTCCTCGAACACATGGCAAGGAGGCCAGTCGTCAAGCAAGCGCGTCTCACAGGTGCGGAGGTCGAACGTCCGCAGCTCTTCGAAGAGGTCTGCCGAGACGAGCGTCTTGCCATCAGCGCTGAAGGCGAGGTGAAACACCTCGTCGACGTCGGTCGACAGCACGGACACGAGGCGACCCGAGCGCGCCTCCCGGATGCGCACCGTGGCGTCGCCCCGACTACTGCTCGCGAGGTAAGCGTCGTCGGGGCTCCAGGCGAGGGCCTGGAGGCGGCCTTCGGGGGCGTCGAAGGAGGTCAGAAGCTTACCCGTCGTCGCTTCGAATACACGCAAGGTGCCGAGCTCGTCCCCCGTCGCGACGTAACTGCCACTGTTCGAAAATGCCGCGGAATCAAGCTCTTCGGAGTAGTCCGAGTCTTTGACATGCCCTGCCAAGCTCGCGCTCAACAGGCCGTCGCGCGTCGACCACAGCTCCAGGTTCTCGCCCGCCCGGTTGGCGACCAAGTCACCCTCCGGCGACAGCGCCATGATCCAGGGCCAGCGATCCGGATCGGTGGTCGGTTGAATGGCGCGCTCGAAGCGCCCCGTGTCCAGGTTCCACACCGCGGTAAGCAGGCGCTTGCCCGCCGCGATGAGGTGCCGACCATCCGCCGTAAATCGAAGGATTTTCACGGGCTCGTGCTGTTCGTCGCCGTTCACCTCCAACATGACGTGCCCGGTGTCGCGCTCTTCGACGTGAGCGCGTGTATGGTAGACTCGCTCCGCCGACGCCAGCGCACCGTCGGGGAGAATCTGAGCGCGGACCGACCTCGCCGCGGGGAGGTGCGGGAGCGTCCGCGAAGGTAAGGTCTGGGGTCGGATGGGCAGCGGCGCGCAGCGCCCCGCACGCACGGCGCCGAGCTCGGGCGGCCCGAGATCCATCGTGCCGCAGCCCGCGCAGAGCAAGAGGAGGAAGGCT
>CAYLJT010000157.1:0-12614 GCA_964383995.1 uncultured Polyangiaceae bacterium | reverse complement strand
GTCATGCCCAGGTCCTTGAACGACCCCGTGTGGCTGTTGCCGCAGAGCTTCACCCACAAGGCGTCGAGGCCGATGGAAGCGCCGTAGCGCTGGGCCGCAAACAGGTTCGTCGTGCCTTCGTTCATCGACACAATCGCGTTGTCGGGCACGCTCGGTGCGACCCACTCCCGCTTGCCCCACACGCCCGAGGCGTAGGGCAAAGACAGGCTGCGGTAGCGCTCGTCGAAGAGCTTCATCCACGCGGCGGCGTCGCGGTCGCGCAGCGCGTCGACGTCGTGCACGACATCGAGCAGGCCGTCGCAGGTCGGGCAACGGTAGATCGGGCGAGTGAGCGGGTAGCGCCCTTCGCAGCCGGAGAAGCACCGAAAAGAAGCCGAGTAAGGCACAAACGCGATCCTTTACGTGTAAACGATCCGCTAATCCTCGACGGGCGCGGTGGCCCATGCGGGCAGCGGCATGCCGAGGCGCTGGTAGAAAAACTTCGCGGCGTGGCGGCCGAAGCTGCTCGTCGGCGCGTAGGCATCGGGCTCGACGATGGGCGCATCGGCGATGAGGGCCCCCGTGCCGCGACCCATCAGGCGCTCCAGATCTTCGAAGAACATCTGCATCGATTGGTAGCGGTTCTCGGGCCTCTTGCGGATGGCCTTGGCGATCACCGCTTCGATGCGTAAATCGAAGGTCGGATCGTTTTGCGAGAGGGGCGGCGGGCGCTCCAACAACTGCCGCGCGAGCAGCTCGGCCTCGTCCTTCGCCTTGAACGGCAGGTTGCCGGCGAACATGCGGTACATCACCACGCCGAGGCCGTAGACATCGGTGCGCGCGTCGGGCCTCTCGGTGAGGAGCTGCTCGGGGGCCATGTATTCCATGGTGCCAACCGCCGTGCCTGCCTTGGTGAAGCCGCTCTGCTGATCGAGCTTGGCGAGGCCGAAATCGAGCAGTTTGACCGCGTAAGGATCGCCCGGCTTGCCCACCAAGAACACGTTGTCGGGCTTCACGTCGCGATGGACGATGCCCGCGGCGTGCGCCGTGGCGAGGCCCACCGATGCCTCGCGCAGGATGGCCAGACCGAGGCCTGTGGGCACGACGCTCTGCCTTCGAAGGAAGGCGCCAAGGGGCTCACCGAACAGGTACTCGAGGACCAAGAAGGGGACGCCGTCGTCTCGGACACCGACGTCGGTGATCGCGACGATCGTCGGGTGTCGAACGATGGCGGCGGCGCGCGCTTCGCGAAAGAAGCGCTGCCGCGCGACGTCCGTACGGGCCTGCATGCCTTCGAGGATCTTCACGGCGACCGCTTCGCCCGTCGTTTCGTCCTCCGCGAGGTAGACCCGCGCCATGGCGCCGCGGCCGATGAAGCCCCGCACGCGGTAGCGGCCGCCGAGCAAGGTGTTGGTGCTGCCGTCGGCTTCGCACGTGATGTGGTCGATGCGCCGGCCGTACACCACGGTGCCCCCGTCGTGCGGACACACGCGGTGCTCGACGCCGAGCTCGCGATGACAAAGGGGGCAGAAGTTGACGACGGCAGCCACGCTATCCGAGGTTGGTTTTAAGGAATGAGGTGGTCCGCTGCCACGCGAGCGCCGCGTTGTCGGGGCTGTAGACCTCGGGCCGCGTGTCGTTGAAGAAGGCGTGGTCCGCGTCGTAGACGAAGAGCTCCATGGAGCCGCCGGCGCCGACGATCTGTGCCTGAATTTCTTCGGCGCGCGAGGCCTTCGCCCATGGGTCCCGCGCCGCGAAGTGGGCGAGCACGGGGCAGCGCACCTTCGAAAAATCGGACGTTTCCGCGGGCGGAATGCCATAAAACGGGACCGCCGCGTCGACCGCGAGGTTGGCCGCGGCGCGCAGCGCGAAGGCGCCGCCCATGCAGAAGCCCACGATGCCGACCTTGCCGGAGCACCCCTCGTGCGCCGCCAAAAAAGCGCGCGCTCCTTCGATTTGTTCCATCGCCCGCGCCCCGTTCAACGCCGTCATGCGCGCCCCGGCCTCGCCCGCATCTTTGGTGGTCCAACCATCGAAGAGGTCGACCGCGAGCACCAAGAAACCCTCTGCCCCGAGGCGTTCGCCGATGGACCGGATGTGATCGTTGAGGCCCCACCACTCCTGAATCAGCAACATGCCAGGCGCCTTCGCCGCGTCTTTCGGCGCAAAGAGCTCCCCTTCCGCTGACTCACCGCTGCTCGTCGAAAAATGAATGCGTGCGTTGCTCATGGCTACTCCAGGACAGGTTCGCGGATCGCGCGCAGCATAACCGAACCCGCCCGAGAGCCGCGTTGCGCGCTATGATCGGCCCTGTGCGAAGCGCTTTCTCGCGGTGGATTCACGTCGTGCCGAGGGTGCGTGACGCGGCCGTGCGGACCGCGATGATTCGCAGCGATATCGTTTCGATGAGCCCCAGCGTCGCGGCCGCCGAGCTCGATCATTTGTGCAGCGCTGCCGAGCGAGGCAGCCCTCCCGCGCGCACCGTGCTGGCCGCCCTCGTGCCGTTTCTGCTGGAGGAAGGGGCGGGAAAATCTTGGGAGAAACTGCGTAAGGAAGCCGAAAACGGGGCCCACCTAGCGCTGTGCCGCCTGTTGCGAGGGGCGCGCGTGGCAACCCCAGCCGAGCCTTCGACGGGGACCGTGCTGACGACGCCCGCCGGTCGGCCGCTCACGTTGGGGGAGCGTCGCGCGCTGGCGCGCAAGCCCACGCGCGCGGTGTTGGAGAAGCTCTTGGCGGATCCCCACCCGATGGTGACAAGGGTGCTGTTGGGCAACCCTCGCCTGACCGAGGACGACGTGCTGCGCATCTGCACGAGGCGCCCCGGCGCACCGCTTGTGCTTTTGGAGGTGGGCCGCAACCCCGATTGGGTCCAGCGCAGCCGTGTGCGAATGGCCATCGTGCTGAACCCCTACGCGCCACCAGAGCTTTCGGTGCCGCTAGTACCGCTGTTGGTGCGACCCGAGCTGCAAGAGGTGGTGAACGCCGCCGATCTGCAGCCCCTGGTGCGCGCGACGGCCGTCGAGCTATTGGCGAAAAGACCGCCCATTCCAGCGATTTCGATGGGCCCCCTAGGCGCCCACTGAGAGCCCCCGCACCATACCACTTTAGTAGGTGGCGCACCCGAGCCCGAGTGTGCTTGCATGGCGATCCACCGTACGAAACGCGGGAAAATCCGCGAAGGAGCCGGGGCCGTGAAGTTGGGCGACGAATACGAGGAGCTTTACGTCATCTCGGACTTGCACCTGTCCCCGCCGGGCGGTGCGATGATGTTCGACAACGGGGAGGTGTTGGCCAGGTTCGTTAACTACGTGGCCGCGCAGAAGTCCGAGACCGACGCCGGTAGGATAGGGCTTGTGCTAAATGGCGATGTTGTCGACTTCCTCACAGAGGAGGACTCGAAGGGTTTTGACCCGCACAGGGCCGATCAAAGGCTGGCTGCCATTGCTAAGGCAAACAAAACCGTCTTTGAAGCACTGGGGGGATTCGTCCGGAAGGACAACCACCGTCTGGTCGTCGCCCTGGGAAACCACGACATCGAGCTTGCGCTGCCTTGGGTCCAGAAAGCCTTCGCGAAAGCAATTGGGGTGGACGACACGCCCCAATCCGACGCAGCGCGCGGGCGCCTTGTGTTCGCGACCGACGGTACAGGCTATCGAGCGCAGGTGGGAGGTGCGCAGGTGCTTTGCGTGCATGGAAATGAGGTGGACGAGTGGAACTACGTCAGTCAAAAGGAGCTGAAGGCAGCACAAGCTGCGTTTTTGGCCGAGCAACCGTACGAGTTTGAGGGCAACGCCGGCACCAAGCTAGTGCTGGAGGTGCTGAATGGGCTGTGTCGCGACGAGCACCCCTACGTCCCTCTCCTGAAGCCCGAGACCAGCGCGGTTCCGCCGGTCGTTTTGGCCCTTCAGCCGTCGAAGATTGCGGAGATAACCAATATCCTAAAGGCGGTAGCGCGCCTGGCGTCGAGGACGATGCGTAGGGAAGGTGGTTGGTTGGGTGAGGCCGATATGGGAGAGGACTACGATCCCAACGGTCGCCTAGCGCCGCCTTTGCCTTCCGCGGCAGAGCTGATGATGATGGCTGAAGCGAACGTCTTTGACGGCGTCGACCCGCTGACCCTGGTCGACCAAAATGCCATGTTGGGTGCGGGCGGACTCATCATGAAAGGCTTGAAGAAGTTAGCTCAACAGAGCCTGCGCTCGGCCTTGCGAGAGTGGCTGAAGGACGATAAGACGTTCAATCCCGGTGTGCTGAGCAAGATGGACAAAGACATCGACGCCGCCGTCGGAGCCAATATCGAGGTGTTGATTGCAGGGCACACCCACTTAGCGAGGGCCGCGAAAAGAGCAAAGGGCAGGGGTTTCTATTTCAACAGCGGAACCTGGGTCAGGCTGATGAAATTTGGCAAGGAGCACCTCGACGACGACACCAAGTTTGGCGAGCTATTCGAAACGCTTCAGAACGCGAAGAAATTCGCCGACCTTACCAAAGAGGGCGGGCCCACATACAATCACCCGACGGCGGTGTGTGTCCGGCGTGGGAAGGCGTTTTTGGGGTTGTTCGAGTCGAAAACGCCGGACGACGTCAAGTTTGAGCCAATAATGGGCGCGGAAACCTACACCTTCCAGGTCGGTTGAGAGGCGGGAGAACAGCCATGGATACGGCAGACACGATTACACTTGAGTTTTTGCGCACCGGCGGACCGGACAATCAGCTCATCTCCACGCTCACGCCCTATTTGGCAGTCTGTGAGAACCAAGAGCCGCGGACGGTTCACTTGCCGTTTGACCACCATGAGTATTTGATTCGGCAAGAGCGGTTGAGGTACGAGCTGCGTCCTGACGGAGGGAGCGCGGACCACGAGAAGGTTGAGGCCGAGCTGCTGGAAATGGGACGAAAGATCTCCGGATTGCTGGGCAGTGTGCCAGGCCTCGCCGCGTCTTTTGGATCGGGGGGAAGCCATGACAGTCTGATTCATCTGGAGCTCGTCTTCTCTGCCCTTGAGCTCTCTTTGGTGCCATTTGAAGCGGTAATCAGCCCGGACGGGTGTCCGGGACCCGGCCAACCTCTGTCGTTGCAGACAGAACGTCCAGTAAGCATCACTCGGCGCCAGCGGGCCGCCGTCGATAGTCAGGTAAAGTGGTGGAAAGAGCCAAAGATCCTCGTCGCGATCTCCAGCGCAGGTGGCTTGGTCCCCGAACAAGGAAACTTGGCCGCCATGCGAGCTGCTATCGAGCCGTGGATCAAGCCTGGGAAGGATCTTCACGCCCCTGACTCAAGCGCCTCCATCATGCACGTTGTTCCTAACGCGACATTGGCCTCAATACAGGAGGCGTGTGCGAACGCGGAATATACGCACATTCACATCTTGGCCCACGGGTCTTCCCGCCGAGTCATGGGTGGAGATCGGTTCGGGGTGGTCCTCGACGGTCCCGGGCACAAAGGTCGCCAAGTTGTCAGCGGGGCCGACCTTGCCGGCGCTATCCGAACCCACAACGGCACTACCGGCAGGCTCTCGTCTCCGGTTTGCGTTACCGTGGCGGCCTGCGACGGGGGAAACACCGGAACTGTCGTACCCCCGGGCGGAAGTGTCGCGCAGGAACTGCATCAAGCTGGCATCCCCTTGGTAATCGGATCGCAGTTTCCCCTATCTTCGCAGGGATCCATCACTCTCGTTAACGCGCTGTATCCTCGACTTCTCAGGGGAGATGATCCGCGGGTTGCCTTGCACGAGGTACGACAACGTCTTCGGCTCCTCGCGGGAGTACACGATTGGGCAAGCTTGATAGCGTATTTTGCCGACAACAAGAACATCGACAAGGATCTCCGGCGCCTACGAATTGAGCAAGCGAGACGCGCTGGAAAGGCCGCAATCGCCTGGGGTGGTTGGTTGGGTAAGCATAAGCAAATACCAACGGACAAGGACGAGAAGCGATTTTCTGCCGCTTTGGAATTGCTTGAGCAGGCGGCTCCGGATCCCTGGGATAAGTGCTCGAACCGGACGGAGGGAAAAAGCGTGCAGGGTGAGGCGCAGGGAGCCCGCGGCGAGGTTCTTGGCCTGCGCGGGAGCATCTTGAAGCAAAAGGCTGACCTAGTCCGCACGCGGGGCGACGACGAGCATCCGCGCGACCCCGCAAATCGAGATCGACCTGCTTGGTTGGATGACGAGGAAGTGTTTCTCGAAAAGGCTCGAAAAGAGTACTTGCGGGGTGTGCGCGTTGGGTCCTTTGGCACCGTCTTGGAGGACTGGGGCAACGTGCATTGGCTCGTCACACAGTACCTGTCCCTAACGTTGATCTTGAAGGGGGTCCTTGAGGACGATGAGCTGTTTCCTCTGGCCTTGGCCTCTTGCGAGGCTGACCTGCGTTCGCAGGACCAGACCGATTCGGTGTGGGTTTACGCGACGCGAACCGAGCTCGCGCTACTAAGCGCCTTCTCCAAGCGGAAATATCGCGTGGAAGAAGCTTGGAAAGATGCGATCAAGTACGCGGAGAAATATGCCCGTGCGGCTGAGAAAAACTCCTTCCAGACACACTCTACAAGTCGGCAATTCAAGCGCTACTTTGGCTGGTTCGATGACTACTTGCCGAGGATTCTTGAGAATCAGGTCGCCTTGGCGCGCGCCATTCACCAGGATATCGAGCATGTTTTCGCGGGTCGGGCGCCAGAAGGCCCCAAGGATGACCTTATCCATGCAGTACTAGATGAGCTATCGCGCAAGGCCCCATCTACTCAGTCCCCCACAACCCCTGAACAACCCCCCACCCCATAATCCACCGCACGCGCACGACGCGGTCGAGGCGCTCTAGCTCGGCGCCTTTTAGCGGGCTCTCTTCTCCTTCCTCCCCGCCGTCGTCCCTCAGGGCGGTCAAGACCTTTTCTACCGCTTCAGCGCCCTCGGCCGTGTTGGCTACCAACTGGCCCTCCAACAACAGCGCTTTGTCCTTGGCGGTGATCACCAAACTGGCCCTTTCGATGTGCCTTGTCAGCCTCTCTAGCGCGGGATACCGCGTCGCGTAGGGCTCGGGGAGGCCGCTTATTCTGGCCTCGGCGCTCATTAGACCTTCGGCCGGCGGGTCTAGCTTGGGCTGCGCGTCTTGGCCCCTCAACGTTCTCAAGACGGCGTCGACCTCCACGGCCGATACGAAGGCTGCCAGTCGGTCTTTGTGGAGCACGACGCGGGCTAGGTCGCCCCTTGTCAGCGGGCCGCTGCGGTCGAGCACGGCCACGTCGCTGAAGCCCGTGTCGATCTTGGTCATTTGCAGCACGCCGGGCTTCCACGCGGGCACCTTGCCCTCGACCACGATCACGCGGTCGCCGGTCTCCAGGGCGCCCAGGCGTGTTGCTACCCAGACCACGCTCGCTCCGCTCAACGCGTCCGCCAACCACGATGCCAGCGGATCCCCTTCGTGCGCCGCGCTTCGCAGCGCTCCGCGGCGCAGCTCGTCCATCGCGGCAGGACCTAGCTCGCTTGCCATGCGCGCTACGTCGAAGCGCAGGACCACGTCGAGGTCCGACGGCAAGAGGTCCTGGGCCTCGATGCGGCGATTGACCCTCGGCGCGTCGGCGATGCTCGCGGGCCTCGGCACCTCGCGCCCGCAGGCGATCGTTTGAGCTGCAACGAACAACAACAGTGCGAGCTTTTTGCTCACGTCCGTCGCTGCACGTGCTCTTCCACCGTGCGCACCATCTCGTCCACGACCTCTTCGATGGGCCGATGGCTGGAGTCGATGAGCTTGGCGTCTTCCGCACGGCGGAGAGGGGCGATGGCCCGCTCGGTGTCGGCTTTGTCGCGGTTTTTTACTTCGTCGAGGGTGCCCTCGAAGGTCACCGCGGCGCCGCGCGCCACGAGCTCTTCGAAGCGCCGGCGCGCGCGCACCTCGTCCGATGCGGTGAGGAAGAATTTCACCTCCGCGTCGGGGAGCACCACGGTGCCGATGTCGCGCCCCTCCATCACCACGCCGCCACGTGCGCCCGCGTCGCGCTGCGCTTGCAAGAGGGCGCTGCGGACGGCGCCGATGGCCGAGACACGGCTCGCGCCAAAGCCCATGTCGGGCTCGCGGATCGCTAGCGAGACGTCCTCGTTGCCGAGCCGCACGCGCACGCCGCCCGACACCGCGCGTTCGAGCACGATGGATTTGTCTCGGACAAGCGCCTCTGCGAGCTTGGCGACGTCGGGCTCGTCGTCCCAGGCGATACCTGCGCGCTTCGCGGCCAGGGCGATCACGCGGTACATCGCGCCGGTGTCGACCAATACGTAGCCGAGCCGCTCGGCCACCATGCGCGCGACGGTGCTCTTGCCTGCGCCAGCGGGACCGTCGATCGCGACCTTCACTTGCTGGATGCTCACGACTCCACCTCGACCTGTGCGCCGAGCGCGCGAAGGGTCCCCACAAAGCGTGGGAAGCTCGTGGCGATGTTGTCGGCGTCCCGCACCCGCGACGGACCATCAGCGACGAGGCCCAAGATCGCCGCGGTCATCGCGATGCGGTGATCGCCGCCGCTCTTCACGTCGGCGGCGCGCAGGGCGCCCTCGGGGCGGCCTTCGATCGAGATGCCGTCGGCGGTCTCCTCGCACGTCACGCCGAAGGCCGTGAGGACGCGCGCGATCGCCGCGATGCGGTCGCTCTCCTTCACGCGCAGCTCGGCGGCGTCGGTCACCGTGGTGACGCCCTTCGCGCGGGCCGCCAGAGCCGCCAAAATCGGGATTTCGTCGATGGACCGCGTGACGAGCTCACCGCCGATGTGCCCTGCGCGGAGCGAGGCGCTGGCCGCCTGCAGATCGCCGAGCGGTTCACCCAGCTCTTCGCCCCTCGGCGCGACCACCACCGCGCCGCCCATGTCACGTAGGGCTTCCAGCACCCCCGTGCGCGTCGGGTTGACGCCTACGCGACGCACGTCGACGCGGCTCTCGGGGATAATTTGAGCTGCAACGATAAGGAACGCGGCGGCCGACAAATCGCCCGGCACATCGACCTCGAACGCAGGCAGCTCGCCTTCCCAGGCCGAAGGATCGAGCTCCACCAACGAACCTACGGTGTGGAGCGGCACGCCGAGGGCCGCGAGCATGCGCTCGGTGTGATCGCGCGACACCGTCGGCTCGCGGACGTAGGTGCTGCCGTGGGCGTAGAGACCCGAGAGCAAGAGCGCGCTTTTCACCTGGGCGCTCGCGACGGTCATGTCGTGCTCGATGGTCGAGAGCAGGTGGGGCTCGGGCAACGGTCCGATCACGAGGGGCGCGGTGATCTCGCCGATGCGCTTGGGATCGGCCTGCCCCTCGATGCGCGCGCCGCGCATCCGCAGGGGCTTTGCGATGCGCATCATGGGCCGCCGCGAGAGCGACTCGTCGCCGATCAGGCGCGCTTGAAAACGCTGTGCGGCGAGCACCCCGGACAACAGCCGCATCGTCGTCCCCGAGTTGCCGCAGTCGATGTCATGCGTCGGCGCCGACAGACCGTAGAGACCCTTGCCCTCGATGACGAGGTCGTCGTTGCCCTCGGTCGCGGCGATGCCGAGGGCCTTGAAGGCTCCGAGCGTCGCCAGGTTGTCCTCGCCGAACGTGCTGCCGCGCACCCGGCTTTTTCCCTTCGCCAGGCCCGCGAACAGGATCGCGCGGTGGGTGATGCTCTTGTCGCTGGGGACCGGGACGCTGCCGACGAGCGGTTTCGTCGCGGGGTAAATGACGAGGTCGGCCACGGGCCCGGTCTATCAGGGCCACGTCGCGATCGGAAGGCACGTGCCTTCGTAGCTTCGCTAGTGCATCGATTCGCGTGAATCGACGCGCTAAACGGCGACTTTGTGCGCAGGCCAAACGGGCGCCGCGGCGCGGCGATACACGGTCTTGTGCGCGCGCTCGCTGACCCGCTCGCGACGCCGCGAGGGCCCGTGAAGCCGTGCGCTCGCCAAGATGGCCTCGCAAAGATCCGCGAAGCCGTAGCCAGCTGCGGCCGCGATCTTCGGCAACAGGCTCGTGGTCGTCATTCCCGGCAGCGTGTTGACCTCGAGCACGTATTCGTTTTCGCCGCTCGTCACGAGCAGATCCACGCGCACGGCGCCCGTGCAACCAAGGGCCTCTGCGGCGCGCTCGGCGAGGTTCAGGACCCCGCGGTAGCGCGTGGGAGAGAGCCGAGCCGGCATGAAATAATCGGTCATCCCGGGCGTGTATTTCGCGGCGTAGTCGTACATGCCGCTCTTGGGCGCGATCTCGATGGCCCCGAGCACCTTGCCATCCAAGATGCCGACGTTGATCTCGGTGGCGTCGATGAAGCGCTCGACGAGCGCGACCTCGTCGTACCCGAGGGCCGTTTCCATCGCGCGCGCCAGCTCGTGGGGCGCGGTCACTTTGGTCACACCGACGCTCGATCCTTCACCGCGCGGCTTGACCACCACCGGATAGCCGAACGAACCATGCAAGGACTCGAGGTCCGCGAGATCCGAAGCGCGAGCCGTGTAGTAGGGCGGCGTCGGGACGTTGTGCAGGCGAAACAGCTCTTTGGCCTTGAGCTTGTCCATGGCGAGGGCGCTCGCGAGGACCGACGAGCCCGTGTAGGGGATGCCCGCCAGCTCCAACATGCCCTGCACGCAGCCGTCTTCGCCGTAGCGGCCATGCAGCGCCAAAAACGCCGTGTCAATGTGCGCCCGTCGCACGGTCGCCACGAGGTCCGCGTTGACCTCTTCGCCGAGCACGAGGCGCACAACCTCATGACCCCGGCCTTCCAAGGCATCCGCCACCGCTTTGCCCGATCGAAGCGACACCTCGCGCTCCGACGACGAGCCCCCCATCAGCACGCCGACCCGCCGCTTCGTTGTTCGAGAATCCATGAAGCTTGCTCCATTCGTCGCCCGTCCGGCTCCTGCCGACGGCGCGCTCGGAACGACAAGAAACACGCCCGCACCGTCCCCGCCGCGGGGACGCCGAGCTGCTAGGGAAAATCAACGAAGCGAGCCGTTTTTGCCCCTGAAACAGAGGCGATTCGCACACGCACCGTGTCCCCTGGGCCACGCGGCTCCGAGGACTAAGTGGCGGTTATCAGTCCGTTTCGGGCAGGTCAACAAATCGGCAGAAGGCTCAGCAGACCTCGATCAGGACCGCCGTGATGTTGTCGCGGCCGCCGCGCTTGTTCGCGAGATCGATCAGCGCATCGACCGTGTCCTGCCCGCCAAGCTCGACCAAAAACGGAATTTCCTCTTCGGTGAGCGAGCCGTGGAGGCCATCGGAGCAAAGGAGGTAACGATCCCCCGGCAACATGGTCACAACGAGGGTGTCGACCTGCACGTACTCGCGGTTTCCGACGGCCCGCGTGATCACGTTCTTGTGCGGCGAGTTGCGCGCCTGGGCCTCGGAAATGATGCCCTGCTTGAGCTGCCACGCGATGAGGGTGTGGTCCTCGGTCACCTGCCGGACGGTCTCGTTGCGCACCTGGTAGACGCGGCTATCACCGACTTGCCCGACGATCAGCGCGTCGTCGACTGCGAGGGCGGCCGTGATGGTCGTGCCCATACCGCTTTTGTCGCGCTCGATCTCGCTCATGCCGAACACGTGGTAGGTCGCGGATTGGATGCCGCCTTCGATGATTCGGCACCCCGAGCGGGTGCGCGAGTCGCGTGACGACTGCGAGAGCGCGCCGTCGTGCAATCGGCCCTTGACGAAGCAATACAGGGCGTCCACCGCCTCCGAGCTCGCGACCTCACCCGCCGCGTGGCCCCCCATGCCGTCGGCCACGACGTAGAGCCCCAGCTCATCGTCATGCAGGTACGCATCCTGATTCGACGTTCGCGTCCGGCCGATATCGGTTCGGCCGAAAGAACGAAGCGTCATGATCAGGGGAGCGGTCAGCTCTTCGCCGTCCAGGGAACCTACCATGGTCACAAAAACCTCGACCACATTAGCGGTCCGGCCGCGTCGGTGTCGAGGGAGCCTTTCGCGAATGCGCAAGGCGGTGGCGCGGAGGGTTTGCCGCTAACATGGTGGCCTCATGCAGGCGCGGAGCTTCCTCGTCCCAACCCCCGAAGGCGATGCCCTCGCCCGAGCGCTCTTGGAAGCGCACCGCGCCGTTCCGCGCGCGACAGCGGGCATCGTGTTCGTGTCCGGGCCCATCGCCCGACAGGCGACCGAGCTCGGAGCCCTGCTCGCGAAGCTGTGGAAGGGCGTCCCCACCCTGGTGATCCCCTCTGCCGGAGTCCTCTCCGATCGGGGCGAGGTCGAACGACTGAGCGCCGTTTCGGGGGTCCTTTGGCGAGGCGGCCGGGCCGAGACGTGGCTCTTCAAAGACGATCGCCAGGAGGTGCGCGAGGGCCTGCGGGCGGCGTGGAAACGCGCGTCGGAGCGCCCACGGACCTTGTTGCTCTTTGCGCGGCCCGACGCCATGGGCCTCGAATCGCTCGAAGGAATCGCCGAGTTTGCGCCCGATCTCTGCCTTTTCGGCGCGGGAACGGTGGGAGGCCAGCCCGTCGCCGTCGACGCCGCCGGGCGCGTCGAATCGGGTCGCGCAGCGGCCCTGGGCTTGAGCGGTGTCGCCACGCCCATCGTCGAGACGTCTCCCGGCGTTCGGCTCGTTTCTCCGTTTGCCGCCATCGAAGAGGCCCACGGAGGCATGGTCGCGCGCATCGGCGATCGTCCGGCCTTGGAGGCCCTC
>CAYLJT010000156.1:0-12614 GCA_964383995.1 uncultured Polyangiaceae bacterium | reverse complement strand
TCCTTGCCCCTGAGCAATAATGAAGCAGCTTGACTTCAGCATCCGGAATTCCTTCCCACACCACTCCCCCGCGTTGACGCGAACGAACGCAGCACGTCGCGAAAGCCCAATTCACCCTTGACGCCCCGCGCGTCCGATGTTCGTTTCGCGGCATGGTCACCTCCCTGAAAGAGCGTTCCTTCGACACCATCGTCATCGGCAGTGGCATCGGAGGTCTGCTGGCCGCGGTGACGGTGGCCACGGCCGGGCGCTCGGTTTTGGTGCTCGAAGCGCTCAAGCAATACGGCGGCTACACGAACCCCTTCAAACGCGGGAAATTCAGCTTCGATCCGGGCCTGCACTACATCGGCGAGTGCGGCCCCGAAGGGCAGCTCACACGGCTCTTCCAGAAGCTCGACCTGGCCGACAAAATCACCTTCCGCGAGCTCGACCCGGACGGCTTCGATCGGCTGGTGTTTCCTGGTTACGAGGTCAAGACGCCCAAGGGTCCTGAAAAGTACAGAGACCGTCTTACCAAGGACTTTCCGCACGAAAAGGCGGGGCTCGACAAGTTCTTCAAGATCCTTGCCGAGTTTCGGTTGGCCATCTCCGGGCTGGCGCGGGCGAAGGGTGTGCTCTCGGTGCTCAAGCTGGCTCCCCACGCGCCGCTTCTGCTCAAGTACGCGCGCGCAACGTACGCCGATCTGCTAAGCCCGCTGATCCGCGATCCGCTGCTCAAGGCGGTGTTGGCAGGTCAAGGTGGAGACTACGGCCTGCCCCCCGGTCGAGCCTCCGCCCTGATTGGCTTGGGCCTTTTGGATCATTACCTGGGAGGAGCTTACTTTCCGCGAGGTGGGTCGAAGGGACTGCGCGACGGGCTGGTCAAGGCCATCGAAGACCGCGGCGGTGTGCTGCGCAAGAACGCCCGCGTCGAACGCATCGTGGTGGAGGGCGGTCGGGTGAGCGGGGTCATCTGCAACGGCGAAGCGTTCAGCGCCAAGACCGTGATCTCCAACGCGGACGCTTCGCTCACCTACAGTAAGCTCTTTGCGCCGGAAGACTTGCCGCGTAGCGCCAAGAAAAAGGCCGAGAAAACCAGGCTCTCCCTGGCGTCGATCTGCCTGTTCGTGGGCACCGATCTGGACGTCGCCGCCGCGGGCCTCACGGAGGCGAATGTCTGGGACTACCCTACCATCGATCTGGATGGCGCCTACGCCACCCTCGAGAGAGGTCAGATGCCGCCGGAGGATTTCTTCTTTCTGTCCTCGCCTTCCCTCAAAGACCCTGAGAACCCCGACAAAGCGCCGCCGGGTCACCACACCTTGGAGCTCGTCACGCTGGTGCCCTTCGAGCCGTTTGCCGACTGGGCAGGCATGAAAACGCAAAAGCGTGGCAAGAGCTACGACGAGCTGAAGGCGCGCCTGCGTGACCGCTATCTGCGCTGCATCGAGAAATACGTGCCTGGCATCCGCGACCACGTGACGGTGCTCGACGTCGCCACCCCGGTGACGAACATCACCTACGCCGAAGCGCCCCGCGGCGCCATTTACGGCCCGGAGCATACGCCTGACCAGATGGGACCTTTCCGCTTTGGCACCAAGGGAAGCGTGCCAGGCTTGTTCCTCTGCGGTTCGTCGACCCTCGGCGCAGGCATCGTGCCCTGCGCCATCTCAGGCAGTCAGGCGGGTAAGCTGGCGGTGAAAGCGCTGGCGTCCTCCGGCCGCTCCTAGGGATAAAGCACGTGCTGGTAGTCCCAGCGGTCGATGAGCCACTGCCTCATGTAGGGTACCTCGACGACGTGCGTCGTCGCCGAGGGCACGCAGGTCATTGAGCTCCAGGCTGAAAAATGGCTGTTCGAGCTGGCGTCCCACATCGCGTCGTCTCGGACGGCCGCCTGCGAGATCTCCGCATTGATCGCGTCCACTCGGTCGAGCAGAGCGCACTTGCTGAGCGGTCCTGCGAGCATCGCGGCGTAGCGCGCCTTGACGTAGGGAAGCCACGTCCCCGTGAGCAGGCGATCGAACAGATGATTCGTGAAGTGGTATCCCCAGCAGCTCGTGCCGGCGCCCGGGACCGCTACGCTGAACTCTTCGGTGACGTTGGCCGGAGTGTGCTCGGTGAGCGGCCCTTGCCCGGCGGAGAAGTTGAAGTCCCAGGGAATAGGCCGCCAGAGCTGCGACGACGGCTGCACCTGGTGATAGTGGTAGAGGTTGTGCGTGGCCGAGTCGTCCATGCGAAAGAAGGTCGTCAAGATCCAGGCGTCGATGTACTCGTCGACGTCCACCCAGGACGCGATCCCGGCGTCGAACACCGGCTGGCTGCTCGTGTTGATGAAGTTGGCCAAGGCGTCGAGGTCGGCATGGCCAACCCCCTCCACCACCTGGTAGTTCGACGTCACGAGCGGGTAGCTCAGATCGCCATACACCTCCCCTTTGTACAAGTTGCCCTGGAAGTCGTCGCTCAAGATCGGCCAAGCCCCCTGCGCGTTCAGGAGGCGCTTACTGACATGATCGATGATCGTATAGGTGCCCCAATAGGCGGCCGTGCTGCTCGATGAACCTTGAAAGAGCACGGCGGTGTAGGCTTGGAGATCCAAGTGCCCTGGGTCCATCGAATTCCAGACGTCGGCGACGAGGCGCGGCCGCATGTGGGATGCGTCATCGAACGTTTGCAGCATGACGATCCGCTTCTTGTTGAAGAAGCCGCGCGCCGGGTCGTTGAAGAGGTCCGAGTCCGCGAACTTGATGGTGACGCTCTTCTTGGCGAAGCCGAGCGAAAATGCGCCGTGCAGGTGCGCCTGCACCGTATAACAATGGGTGCCATAGACGAAGGTGGCCGGCGCGTAGGTGGTCGACGTCGGAAATGGGTAGAGGAAGGCGACCGGCAAGCCGTATTCTTCGGTGTAATGGTTCGCTGGCGCCACCCACGTGGGGCACTGCGCGGCGGTGGGCAGCGCAATCAAGGTGTTGCCCGGGGAGATAGGAACGGAGGGGGTCCCTGCCTTGTCGGCCACGTCAACCTGCATGGTCGTGGACTCGCCGCTCGGCGAGCTTACCGTCAGCTGATACACACCTGCCTGCGCCAACGTCGGCGTCCACTGGATCGTCGCCGTGCCGGGATTGTAGGTCGCACCGGAGGGCAGGCCGGATACACTGAAGTCGGCTCCGCTGAGCCCGAGCCCGGTGGCGCAATACAACGGAATCGTGACCGTCTGTGTCTCGGCGAGGTAATACGGCCCGCCGCCGGTAGGCTGACAGGAGCAGGCCTCGAACGCCGTGCAGCACTGCTCGTCACAGCCGTCTCCATCGGTGTCGAAGGGTGTCTGCCCTCCTCCACAAGCGATCGCTGGGCAGCAATCGCAGGCTTCGTCGCAGAGATCGCCGTCGCGGTCGACCGCATGGGTACCTGTCGGGCAGAGCATGCATACGTCGTACAGACCATCGCAGTCGGGGTCAGCCAAGATGGCATTGGGACCGCAGTCGTAGCCGAGCGTGCAATAGCTCGACGACGCATAGGTCGCAGGAGGCAGGCACTGCCCGGAGACGGCCCCGGGGCAGAGGCTCGTGCACACGTCGGCGCAGCCGTCGGCGTCGGAGTCCACGGGGCTCTCGCCGATGTTGCAAACGAGGACGGGGCAACAGTCGCACTCCTCGCAGCCGTCGGCGTCCACATCGACGGCGTGTTGCCCAGGCGGGCACAATTGGCAGACATCGAACTGGCCGTCGCAGTTGGTATCGCTCAAAATGGCATCGTTCCCGCAGTCGTAGCCCGTCGGATTGCACTGGGTGCAATAGGGCTCGGACCCCGCAGGTGGGTGCGGGCACTGGCCATCGATCGCCCCCGGACAAGGCACGTAGTTGCAGAGCGGGTCGATCGAGGCGCTTCCGCACATGATCAGCGATATGGGCGACGTCGGCGCGTAGCACTGCGGCAGGCAAGACGGATCCGCGGAACAGGCATTGTCGCAATACGAAGCGCCCACGCAGGTGCCCAAGCCGCAGGCTGGATTCAAGAGGCCGCAGTTGCAGGCAAGCATGGAGATCGAGGCCGTCGGCGCGTAGGACACGGCGGGCGTGAGCAGACTCCCGAACTGGCATGTTCCGCAGCTCGGCGGCAGATAACAAACTTGCAGCGTCGGAATGGCGGACGGCACGGCCTCGCTCAGCGCGAAGGTGGTCATCCCTTGGGAGCCCGGGCTCGGCTGAAGCACGATGCCTTGATTGGGCATGCCGCCCAGCCATGCCTGGACGGCTTTGGTAAGATCGATCGCCAGGGGCGCCTTCACGCCAGCCCCCAGGTTGGACACCACGAGCAGCGCGCTCGGGTCGGACGCCTTACCAAGCGTGTTCCACGACGCCGTGCTCTCGCTCCAGCTCGCGTTGAGAAACCGCACGTCGATCTTCGCCAAGCTCGTCGCCGCCGTTTGCGCCAGCGTGAGCTTGGCCGAGCTGACCTGCGCCCCAGGTGGAATCAGCGAGGCGACGTCGAAGGAGAGCGCGATGCGCCCCTCCTCTGCGCCCGAGAAGCCTACGTTCGCCGTCGGCGCTGCGCCCCCCACGAGCGAGGGCTTGTCGCTGCGAAGCTGAGCGTCCGCAACGGCGCCCAGCCAGCCTCGCGCGACGGTGACGCACTTCTGGGTCGTCAGCTCCTGTTGCGTCGCGGCAGCCACTTCGTCGGGCATTTCGTCTTCGTCCGATGAAGGCGGCGCCGACACGCAGCCCCACCCCAGTGCGACGCCGATCGATCCGACACACACACCACGCAAGAGGGCGCTTATTGCCATCCCCTCAGGTAACGAGAGTTCATGACCGACGTCAAGCACCCTTCTTCGAGCTACGGCGCGCCGCGAAGCTCGCGCATCAAGGCTTGTTCGGTGGGGTCGGCGCTGAAGTCGAAGAAGGCCTCGTGCTCTTGGCCGTCCGGGCAGGTGAAACGTAGGACGTCGAGCGACCTTCCGCGGTCGTTGATGAGGGCCTGGGACTTTACCGTGCCTTCAGCTCCGCCGCAGGCGATGTGCGCCACCCAGAAATACTCCCCGCCGATGTCCGGGACATGGATGGGCGCGTCCTTCGTCGCCCCCGTCTTGACAACCGCAGCGAGCTTCGGCGGCGACAGCTTGGGGAGGACGTCGGCAAGGTTGCCAAACGCCGTGGGGGCCGCGCCCGGTGCAAGAATTTCTTCCAGGAAGGCATCTGCGGCCGCGTCGAACTGACCTTTTGCCGCCAACGAATAGCCTATTTCGCCGAGGAACCGGTGACCCGGTCCGCACCGCTCCAGGCCGCTGCGGTAGGTCGCGATGGCGTCGTCGTAGCGCCCTTCGTCGTGGATCCGCGCGCCCGCACGGAGCAGCGCCTGGCACTCTGCGGGGGTCGGCTTTCCAGACGCCGCGGGGTCGTGTGCCTCTCCCGCGCGGGGTTGAATGCTCGGTGACTGACCGGAACCAGACGGAGGTAGCTCGACGCTTTGAATGGGCGCCTTCGCGGGCGAGGGCTCGCTCGCGGCGCAGGCCACGAGGCAGAGCGCCGCCGCGACGAGGAGCCCCCTCGACGACACCATGGCAAGGTAAGACGTCATGGTAAGCATCCTTGACCCTTCACGGGGAGATGGCAAGGCAGGTGTAAGACGGGTAGCTGCAGGCTCCCGGGAGGCCCGTTTCTTCGTGGCAAACGTTGGCCTGCGGGACACCGAACACGGCTCCCGCGTAGCCCGTGTGGGCCGGACAGTCGCCCATGGATTGGGCGTAGGCGTAGGGGTCGGCGGGGGAGCCGCCGCGGATCTGAATGCCCGTCGGCACGCCGGCGTTGCCCGCCACGGTGGTGGCTGGATCGTAGCTGTACACCTGCAGATTCTTGATTCTTCCCACGGCCCCCGTGAGCGTCCAATTGCTGGCGTCGTAGCTCATCCGCGCGAGATCGAAGCCCGTGCCGTTGCCCTGCGCGATGCAGATGGTGCGGCTTCCGCCCTCGTAGTGGCCCACGGTTACGACACCGCTCGCGCAAGCCCCCACGGTCGCCTGCGTGCACCCGGGACAGGGGTCCGCGCAGCCCGCGTCCGGCTCGTTGACGAAACCATCGCAGTCGTCGTCGGTCAGGTTGTTGCAGTCCTCGACGCCTGGGATGATCTCGCCCGCGCAGCCACCGAAGCCCTCGCCGTCGGGGCCGCAAGTGGCTGTGCCGGCCACGCAAACGCCCACGCCGTCGCTGCCCGCGGGACCGCTGTAGCAGGGCTGTTGCTCGCCGGGCGTGCAGATGCAGGTGGTCACCTCGTTGACCTGACCATCGCAGTTTTCGTCGAACGCCGTGGTGCAGTCTTCGGCCGCGGGGAGCACCTCCCCGGTGCAGGGTCCGAAACCGCTGCCGTCGGCGTTGCAAGTCATGACGCCGGCCTTGCAAGTGCCGACGTCGACCGTGCCCTCCGGGCCCGAATAGCAGGTTTGGAGGGCGCCCGGCGTGCACGGCGCGCCGCTCGACGTGGAGGTGGCGGTGGCCGTCGAGGCGTCGGCCCCACCCGTTCCTCCCGCGCCTCCGTCGCCGCCAATGAGCTCCGCTTGCCCCTCGGCGCAACCGAAAACGAGCCCACTCGCCACGCAAGCCAAGAGCGCGATTCGAACATGCATGACACCCACCTTACCAGGGTTGAGAGACCGCGAAAACGGTCCATCGGCTCAGTAATACAAGAACGGCCACCAAGGCAGCATGGGCGAGCCGTCGATGGCATAGGCCTTGTTTCCAAGACCCGGGAAATTCTGCATCCAATACAGGTGAAAGCCGCCTCCGCAGTCGGGGGCGACGCCGTTCAACAGCGAATAGTTGGCGCTCGTGAAGTCGTCCTTCTGGTCGAGCCCGCCAACGCCGTCGAGCATGCGAAAGTGCTCGCAGGTGGAGTGTACGAGGTCCGGAGCTGAGCCGTCGAAATCGTATTGAAAACGGCCGTTCGGGGGGATGTGCGCGTTGCCGCACACAGGCACGTAAGGGTCGATGACGCCCGTCCCCTGCTGGGTGTAATAGGCCACCGACTCCGGCCCCGTGTAGGTGAGGCAGTTGGGGTCGCTGCAGGCATAGAAGCTCGAAAAAGGGGTGCCGTAGCGGGTGTCCAGATCGAAGCCAGCAAATTCCAGGAAGGTGTCGGCCAGGTAGGGCACCACGCCGCGACTGGCGGTGGACTCGAAGCCGTGATCGATGCTCTCCAAGAAGCAGCCCGGCCCGCGCGTGTTGTTGACCCAGCCGATGCGCAGCGAGCGGGTGCAATGGGCAGGCAGGTCGTTCAGGTCTTCCTGGTCGAAGCAACCGTTGCCGGCGCAGGGATCCAGGGGCCCGCCCGGGAGGCGCTGACGATCGTCGCCGTATTCGGCCTTCAGCTCCAGAATTTCGGCCGCGCTCACGTCGGGGACGTCGGCGTCGCCGTACACCCACACCTCGTGGATCACCCCCGCGTTCACGAGCTCGCACAGGTCCATCGGGTGCCCGTCGACGGGGCTTGGAATGTCGTAATAGTCGGCAAATTCAGGCGAGAACAAGCGAGCGTAGTCGAAGCTCCAGTAGCCCTTCTTGGGCTCTTCGCGTGGGTATTTGCTGCTGTTGCGGTAGGGATAGTCGACGGGTGGATCGGCGTCGCGCAGGTCCACCGCCTTGCCTATTTGGTAGGCGAGCATGGCGGGCGCCGCGGCGTCTTTCGAGCCATGGTAGCGGCTGCCCTCGGCGATCGCGGCGATCAGCGTATCAAGCTCGGCGAGCATGGTTGTGTTGTCTTTGGCGTTCACGAAATTGAGCACCAAGAGCCGAGGGCGAAGCTGGGTGATTTCGGCGTGGTGCTCAGACAGCCAAGGGTCGGAGTTGGCAAGGCTCTGCGTGTTGGGCCAAACGGCAAGGTCTTCGGATCCACCCGATCCCCCGGCCCCGCCCGAGCCGCCGGCCCCCGCTCCGCTCGACGTGTCCGCGCTCGTGGCCCCCGACGTGGTCGTGGCCGGAACCGTTTCATCGGAGCAGGCTGGAATCAAGGCAAGGGTAGAAAGGAGAGCTAGCCAGCGCACGCGACGAGCATCCGACAACGGGGAGATGCCGTCAAGATGGGGGTGACCGATGGTTGAGCCGAGCTCGACGGCAAGCCTCGCGCCGACCAGCGATCCATCACGGGGCCGGAGGAGCCTCGAACACCTGCACACCTAGGGCTGCGCGAGCCCTCCCCACCCATCGTAGCAAGCCCCTCGCATCGGAGGGGACCTTCTCAATCCCGTGCGCATCGACCAAGCGGACCATGCCTTCGGTGTCCTTCTCGGGAATCCCGAGGTCCACCAGATTTTGCTGAGCCTTCCCTCGGGTCATGCCTTCGGTACCGGCGATGCCCCGGACGGCAAGGATCCACCCCTCCAAACACGGAACGGCCACCTCGCCAGCGACGCTCAAGGGCCTCTTCAGGAGGGCCATCCCCTTCGCGACGCCTTCTTCCATGCTGCGGCGTCGAGCGTCCGCGTCGTCATCTCCGTCGCGACTGAAGACCACGGCGTTCGCTTCGGCCTCCTCGGCGTGCAAGAGCAGCCTTGCGACCTGCTCCGCCTCGTCGGGAGACGGGCCGCGTGCGCGCAGCTTGCGGAGGTCTTTCCATTGAATGGCGCCGACCACGCGAACACCCTTCGGCTGAACCTGATCCACCAACGCTTGCAATACACCACGGGCCTCGTCGGACTGGAAAGACGGGTGCCCCGCTCTACTTCCCAGCTCGTTCCGCCCTTCTCCTGCCAGAAACAGCCGCACGCTCATGACCGGGGCTTGCCCTGCAGCAGCGGCCCTTCGTCCAGGCCGTTTGCGTACGACACCCATAGCTCGCCCGGTGCGTACACCTTCGCGCGTTGCTCAAACCCGGGGGTGTCCTTGAGCAGCGTTCCTCGCACGCCGCCCACGTTGTCTCGGACAACAATCGTCACGTCGTCGCCGCTTAGCTCATTGACCACCAGCGGGCTGTGCGTCGCCAGGATGACCTGTGTGGTCTTGGAGACCTCACGCAAGACGTCCATGACCTCGCCGACGCGCGAGGGATGCAGGCCATTTTCGGGCTCTTCGACCAGAAGAACCGGGGCGGCATGGGCGTGGGCAGCGGCCAGAAAGGCTAGGAAGTAGAGCATGCCTTCGCTCATCAGGTTCGCCCCGATGCTCTTGCCGTTTTGAAGCTCCACCTCGATGGACTTCTGGGTTTCGTTCTCGGCCCGCAAATGCAGCCGCTTCACCAGCGGAAACATGGCCAAAAAGCGGTCTCGCAGGGCGGCGTACGCGACCTCGTCCCGGTCCCGGATCGCGTCGAGCACGCTGGGAAGACCGGTGCCCCTTTCGTCGGCGAAGCGCAGCGGCGCGTGCCTGGGAATCAGGTTGCGAGGCTGTCGCAAGGCATCGGGATCGAGGCGCAGTAGCACCGGGGGACCTACCCAGGAGGACGGCGCTTTGACGCTGGCTTCAGTTGTCGGAGATTGCCCGGATCGTACGCGTTGGAGGAGTGGTGCGCCGTTCGAGAGATCCTGCACGGGCAGCGGAGGATCCAGGCCCGGAAGACTCTCTTCGACCCTTCCGCCCGCGCGCTCGAGCTGATAACTGAAGGTCTGCCCGCTGAGCCGGAAACCCAACCGGGCCGAGCCTTCGGTAGGCAAACGCGGATCGCCCATGAGTCGGTGATACGCTTCCGGATGCGGCGCCGTGGCCACGGTCAGCAGCGTCTCGATGGCCCGCAGCAGCGTGCTCTTTCCACTGTCGTTCGGGCCCACGAAGGCGTGCAGACGCGTCAGCCGGAACGACGCGTCGGTGACGCATCCGTAGCCGGCTACGTGGAGCTCTTCGATGAACGGAAGGCCGCTGTCTCCTTCGATGGCTGCCATGGGCGATAGGTCGAGACTTAGCCCAAGATGGCCGCGACGCCTACGATCTTTTCATGCCCACGCAAGCGGAGGCGCGTGGCCTCCGCTCTGCACGAGGTGGCTCGCCTACTTGTACACAAAAACGCCCTTCAAGTCCTCGGTGCTGGAGATGGGCACGCCGCTCTTGATGGACACCGCTCGGAATTGGTAGACCATGCCGGGCATCAGGGCGGGGCCGCCGTAGTCCACGGTGGCGGGCTTGGAGCCGCCTTGGTCGAAGTTGCCCGAGGTGCTCCAGGTCAGGTTGCCCAGGGCGTCGAAGACGGAGACGTCGTAGCTGTCTTCGCTGGAGTCGTCTTCCCATGTCAAGGTCGGTGTTCCGCTGACCTCTTCCACGCTGTCGGCGCCGGGAGAAATCACAGCTAGCGCGCCCGTGACCTTGAAGGTGTCGGTGAGGTTCATGTCAGCGCCGGAGACCTCGATGTGGGCGATGTCGGTGCCTCCGATGGAGGTGTCCGGATCGCGCACCAGGCCGTCGTTCTCGAAGGCGGCTAGCACCACGTAGCGGCCGTCGGCCACGCCGCTTATCGACCAGTCGCCCGTCACGTTGGCGGCGCGCAGTCCCTTCGGGACCTCCCCCCTCGCGGCGTCTTCCTGGAAGGTGTCTTCGAGGGCCAAGACGACGCTGGTGACCGAGGCTCCCCCGCCGTTGACGATGGAGAGCTTGCCACTTACCGTCCAGGTCGGGTCACCGTTCTCGTGCAGGTCGACGCCAGCGGTGTCGGCCCCCGCGACCACGTTCGCCGTGGCGGAGTCGAAGCTCAAACCCGCGGCATACGCACGCACGTCGACGGAGCCCGCGGGCACGTTGAGCACGGCGTAGGCGCCTGTGGAGTCGGCCACGCCCGTGACGCCCCCCGCGACCACCAGGGTGCCGCCGGGTAGATCGGCCACCACGGTGCCCGAAATGGAGCCGAGGCCCGCCGTGTCAGGCAGCGGAATCAGTGTGATGTCCGTGGCCGCCGAGACCACGACCGGTGGGGAGCCCGTGGCCGTCGCTACGTCGACCGGCAAGGCGACGCGCGGCGCCTTCGGAAACGACAGGTAGCCTGTGGCGTCGGCGCGCAAGGTGTACGACGCGCTCGCCAGGCTGCCGTCGGCGTTGTGCGGCGCCGGCACGCGCAGCGAATAGCTGCCATCCTCCGCCGAAATGGCGACCTCGGAGACCACCGCGTCGTTCGCGTCGCGGGCGGCTATCCGCGCGCCTCCGATGGGCTTTCCGGTCGCCGCTTCGGTGACCTTCCCCTGGAGGTTCACGGGCTCGAAGCAGGCGGGCTCGCCCCCCGTGACGTCCTCGCACGTTTGGCCGTCGGCGCAGCCCGTTTGAGCCACCGGATCGCAGGCGCTCTGACCGCCCGACCCTCCGGAGCCGCCGCCGCCTCCGTCGTCGCTGCAGCCTCCGATACTGGCCATCAAGCCGATGATGCAGAAACCCTTCCAACGCATGCCGATCATGGTCACCTCGTTAACAGCCCGGGTCTTGTCGTGGTGCGAAGTCCCCTCTCAGGAAGGGACCTTTTGGCAACAACCAGTGACGCAGTAGTAGTCGATGGGACAGGGAGATTGTCCAGGCACGCCGCAGGGCTGGACGCCGTCGGGGCATTGATTCAGGTTGGGGCCGCCGCCCGTGCCCGAGCCGGAGCCCGACCCGGAGCCCGCGCCGCCACCACCGCCACCTCCGGGCAGACAATCCGGCGGCAAGGACGTCTTGCCAATGCACAGCTCGCAATAGCCGCAGTCGTTCAGACAGGCCTTGACCGGCTCGCATGGATGGCACTTGGTGGGGTCATTGACCGCGCCCAAGGTGCAGCTCCCGTTGCCCGCGCCGTCCTCCGAGCCGAGCCACACATATTTTCCGGTTCCCGCCGGCAGCTCGCAACATCCGAAGCAGTCGCAGCCGTTGGGGGTCAAAGGACCGCACACCTCTTCGCATTGGTCGGACTGGGCCGCGTCGAGCTCGGCGCACGTCTGTTGAGAGACCAGCTTGGCCGGGTCGTACTCGCACGTGGCGCCGTTCTCGGGCTCTGGGTAGTAATTGGGAGCGACCGAGTTGGGATCGCAGGTGTGGCTCCAATAACAGTCGTCGTTTCCGGCGCCGGAATCCTGATCGAAATAGCAATCCACGTCGCACTTGGGTCCAGACTGGCCTGGAATGCCGCCGATCAGTCCGTCTTCGGTGTTGTCGCAGGGGCCTAGACAGTCCGGATCTTGCGAGTCGACCAGACCGTCGTTGTCGTTGTCGAGGAGGTCGCCACACTCGTAAACGTGGCCTTGGCATTCGGCAATTTCGGTGGGCAAGGGGATTCCGCCGCCGCCCGTGGTATTGCCGCCTACCCCGCCGCCCGCGCCACCGGTGCCGCCGGTGCCCGCCGTGGTCGCGGGCCCGCCCGCGCTGCCTACACCGCCCGCCGCGCCGTCTCCACCCGACGAGGTCGACGCCGACGCGCCGCCTTCGCTGTCCTCCGAGCAACCCCACGCGACAACAAAAAGGACGCCCAAAAGGCCAGCGACGAGCTTCTTGTTCATGGCACCTCTCACAAGGACCGACGGCGCGACGATTTGCCGCACGGCAAGGGTGTACCCCAATCCCATGACCTTTGCACGCAGAAAGCGCGCTGAGTATAAAAGCCGCGGACTATAATACTATCTTGAAGTAAGGCGCTGCGCAACCACCGTTTTTTCAGTCCAGTGCTCGTCCGTTTGCACGTGGTCCTTTCGCACCCACTTCGCCAGGCTC
>CAYLJT010000155.1:0-12615 GCA_964383995.1 uncultured Polyangiaceae bacterium | reverse complement strand
AGCGATGACCGCGCGGTCGTCGGCGGGGGGCGCAACGTGAATGAGCAGCGCGACCACCGAGGCCACCGTGGCGAGCCCGAAGAGGCCGCCAAACACGGCGATCATGCGGGGCGAGAGGCGCGTCGGCGGCGGACGCATGGGGGGCCCTGCGAGCAGCGGCTCGGCCCGCTCGACGGGCGGCGGAGGTGGCGTCAAGGGGGCCCGCGGGGCCGAGGGCGCGCGTCGACCGCTGTGCGTGATCGCGTCGCGTGCGAGCTGCGGCGCGGGCCGAATTCCCGTGTCGAGCAGCGCCGGGCGCGCGGACGGCGTGAGCAGCCGAGGGGACCTTTCGGTGACCCGCGGGGGCTCTACGGAGAGCTCTTCGATGGGCACCTCGCGCGACTCATCCAACGACGGGTCGAGCCCGAAATCCGTTGGTTTTGAGGAAACACGGCGGCGAACCATGGGCCCGACGTACCAAGCCCGCGGCGATTCCGCAACCTGCGCAGCGCCGCGCGCCCGCCGCGCTCCGTTCCGCTTTTCAAGGAGCGCCGAGGTCCTTACGCTGCGCCCGATGGAGCCAAATCAGCCAATTCGAAGGGCGTTGACGCTCTTCTTGCTGCTTCTTTCGGGATGCGGTGCGAGCGCCCCTCCACCCCCCGTGGCGTCCTCGCCGGCGCCCACCGCCGAAGCGGCCGAAGTTGCCGAGCCCGCGCCGGTCCAGAAGAGCCTCGGCGCGCTCCCCGATGTCTGCGACAAAGTCGACGCGGAGCAAAACTGCCTGCCCCCCGCGCCGTTCGTCGAACGACTGTGCAACGCGGCGTATCCGAGCGTCGCGCTCGCCATGTTTCGCAAGGGCACCCCGTGGACCCGCGGTTATCTCACGCGCAACGTCGAGGCGTGGAACGTGACAGGACCGACCTCGACGTCAGGGAAGCTGATTCAACAGGAAGAGGTGCTCGTGCTGCGCTACCGAGGCGTCGCGCCCGGGGGCATGACGGTGAGCGGTGCTTCGGGGGGATACGACGTTTTGCGCTGGGACGGCACGTGCGCGACGCTGAGCGGCGATGAGCTCACGAAGAAGACGCCGCCCGAGGTGAAGTTCGCCAAGGTCAAATGGAAGGTGCTCGAAGACCCGATCCAAGAGGCCCTGCGCGCCGACGCGAAGATCGAGAAGATGGACGAAGAGCGGCGCAAGGAGTGTCGCAGCACATCGAGCGAGGGCGCCGCGGCGCGCTGCGAAAAGGTCGATCAACGTTTGAGCGCCGCTGTTGCGAGCTACTTGCGAAGAGGCGGATCCATCCCGAGCCCCGAGCGCTTGCCTTGATCGAGCAGCGTTCGATCAACAGCCGGGGGCGCAGGCGACGCCCCGTTTGACGCGCACGATCTGCTGAATTTCCTCGGCGATTTCCAGGGTGCGCAGGGTGGCGCGGCGGGCCCGGTCTCGGTCCTCTTCGCTGACGGCCATGCGCGCGAGCAGCGAGCGTCCGAGCGCGTGGTGGTGCTCTTCGTCGGGCTGAATGCGCTCGCGATAGAGGCGCGCCGTGCCCGCGTCGCCGCGCGCTTCGCAATAGTCGATGAAGGCTTCGTTCAGCGCTTTTGCAAGGGCTTCGCGGGCGTAGGGACCGGCGGCGATGCGCTCCACGGTGTGCGTGAGCCCAGCGAGAAATGTGAACATGGGCGACGGCGCTGAGGGCACCTCCGGCTTCGTGGCGGGGTCGATGCCGAGGGCTTCGAGGCGCGCTTCGATGAGCCGAAAGTGTTTTGCTTCGTCGCCGCACTGGCGCGCGAGGGCGAGCTTGACCTCGATATCTGGCTCGGTCGTGAGCCAGAGGGCCGCTTCCTCCGCGGCTTCGAGCTCTTTCTTCAGGGCCATCACCAAAAGCTCCGTGACGGGCGTGCTCTGCGCCTCGCCCCCGGCTCGTGCCTCGTCTGCGATGGCCGCGAGACGCGCGCTGATCAACGCGTCGAGCTCTTCGAGAAACGGCTCTTGCATGCGCGATGGTTTGGTTGGGCGCGCGTCGCGGTCAAGGCCCATGCGATAGTTGCGCGATGGAACGAAGCATCGAATTTTTTTACGACATCGGCTCCCCGTACTCGTACCTCGCGGCCACGCAGATCGACGCGGTCGCCGCGGCAGCCGGCGCGTCCGTCGAATGGAAGCCGTTTTTGCTCGGCGGCGTGTTCAAAGCGAGCGGCAACGATATGCCCGCGCGCGTCCCGGCGAAGGCGCGCTGGATGCTCTCCGACTTGACCTTGTGGGCCAAGCGCTACGGCGTGCCGTTCGTGTTCCCCCTGTCGTTTCCGCCGAACACCGTGAAGGCCATGCGGGCCTGCGTCGCGGCGCGCCGCGAGGGCCAGGCGAAGGCGTTTTCGCTCGCGCTCTTTCGAGCGTATTGGGTCGACGGCAAGGACCCCTCCGCGAAGGAGACGATGAGCGCCGCCGCGGAAGCCGCGGGGCTGCGAGGCGACGCGATCATCGCGGCTACCGAGGATCAAGCGATCAAAGACGAGCTACGGGCGTTGACCGATGACGCCGTGGCGCGCGGAGCGTTCGGCGCGCCGACGATGTTCGTGGGCGAGCAGATGTTGTGGGGCAACGATCGCCTGGAACTATTGGCGGAGGCTCTGCGAAGCGCTTGACCTGAGGGTCGAAAGGGCTAGGTTGCAAAGGCCTCATCCCACGGGGGCGATCGGCTTCGACGTGGGGACGGAAGGGTTATCTGCGTGCTGGCGGCTCCTGCTCCGCCTATCAAGCGGGACGTATAAGTGCGAACGACAACGCCATCGCTCTCGCGGCCTAAGAACCGCTGAGCCGTCGTCCGGAGAGATCGTCCTGGTATCCGTACGGCGTGACCACAGGGCTGGATCGCGCGAGGGTGCTCTCGATAGCGTGATCGAGAAAAAGTGAGAGATAGGTCTCGGCCGAATCCGGGAACCCAGTCGCAGGGGATACGGCGACTACGCACGTGAATGAAGGTGATCTGGAAGCCTCGCGGACCCGGGTTCGATTCCCGGCGCCTCCACTGCTCCTCGCTTCGCTCGTCACATTGGAATCGCCGGGACTCGGCCTCCCGCTCGGCCCCATGGGCCTCGCTTGGGTGGTCGATTCCCGGGCTTCCTGACCTGGTTGGGGTTTCGGGGGATCGAGACCGGGACGGGCTTGGCCCTTTGGGCCTCGCCTCGGCGGGTTTTGGGGGCTTGGCCCTTTGGGCCTCGCCTCGGCGGGTTTTGGGGCTTGGCCCTTTGGGCCTCGCTTCGGCGGGGTTTCGGCGCAGGAATGCGACGGTCTGGCGCAGGAAATACGGTCTACGCGCAGGGATAGCGTGTCGGCGGCGGACTTCGTTTGAGGGTTTTTGCCGTGTTTTGCGGGGAAAATTGCTGGGCACGGGGCCTGCTGTGGGGGGGCGCTATGACTTTGCGCGACACACGCTCGGTTGAGCTCTGGTTGGGGCCTGCTCTTCTCGCACTTGGCGCTGCCTTCATGGTGGTCGCCTCCCGGTCGGGCCCGGCTACGTTCCACTTCGTTCCGGCGCTTGATGGCTGCCTGACCATGGGGGTGGTTGCGTTGCTGCTGTCGCTTCTGGAGGGCATTCCGTTTTCGCGTGCGGTCGTCATTCTTGTTCCGGTGGTTGCCATCCAGACGGTGGGGACGCGGGAGCACCATGCTTCTTGGTTTGCTGTGGTTGGCATCGAGGCGCTGATTTTCGGGGCGATTGGCACCCTCCTGGCCATGCGCTCGCTGCGCGCTAGCCCGCCTTCGCAGGCCTCGAAGGATCATCGCCCGGCTCCTATTGCGGGTGCCTTGCCGCCCTTGCATGAGGGCGCTTCGGCATGAACGCGGATGCCCCGGTGGGCCCATCGCCTGCCGCCCACGACGAACGAGCGCGCACCGTGCTGCGCGAGGTCTACCTGACGGTGGACCGACGCACCCTCGGCTTCACGCGCATCCTCCTCGGTTTTTACCTGATCCTCGATCTCGTCCGGCGCACGCCTGACTGGCTCGCCATGTTCTCGGATCGGGGGATCTTACCTTCCCACGTCATCCTGTTCAAACCGCAGAGCGACAACCTGTCGCTCTTCACCGCCTTTTCGTCGCCCGGCGAGCTGTGGGCGCTGTGGGCCCTGGGCCTTGCCATCTACCTGTCGCTCCTCGTTGGTTACAAGACGAAGATCGCGCAGGTCGCCAGCCTCCTGTTCGTCACCGCCATGAATGGGCGGGTGCTCCTGATCGAGAATGGTGGCTACGTCATCCAGAACCTCCTCTTGCTCTGGACGTGCTTTCTGCCCCTTGGCGACAGGTTTTCGGTCGACGCGCTGCGCGCATCGCTCCGGCGTCGCAAGGAGACCACGATCGAGGCGCTCGCCGACCGGCGGGGCATGGAAAATCCCCAGCAGTCCGAGCCTGTCGTGTCGCTGACGATGCTCGTGATTCTGCTCCAGCTCTCGGCGCTCTACTACTTCAACGTTGTGCACAAGACGGGGCCTGCCTGGAAGGACGGTACGGCCGTCCACTACGTGCTCTACAACGACCGCATGGCGACGCCCTTCGTGCCGTTTGTCCGAGACTATCTACCCACGCCCCTCGTCATTTTTCTGACCAAGACGACCATGGCGTTCGAGGCGGCGTTACCCCTCTGCCTGCTCAGTCCGATCGCGGTGAAATGGGCTCGTCGGGCGGTGGTCTTCATGATGTGCACGCTGCACATCGCCTTCGGGTCGACGTTCACCCTCGGGCCGTTCGCGTGGGCTTGCTGCATCTTCTCCACCTTGATGTTCAGGAGCGGCGACTGGGAGCTGGCGTTCTCGACCATGCGTCGGACCCATCGGGCTCGCACCGTCTTGCTCCGCGAAGGATCGGCCGTCGCCTTCGGAATCGCCCGGGTGCTGGCGCGCTTCGACAAGTTCGAGCTCCTGACCTTCCGTCTTGCCGACGACGTGCAAGGCGTCTTCGAGGTCGAGGGCGGCCCCGCGGGCCGACACCGCGGCGGTCGCGCCCTGTCCGAGGTCGTCGCGGCGCTGCCGCTCGGCCCTCTGGTGGCCTGGATTCCGCGCCTTCCGCTGCTGAGCGGCTTGTTCGATGGCCTCTCGCTCCGGATGATGCGTCCCTCGTTCTCGGCCTGGGTCGGCGCCTCCCTGACCCCCACCGCTCCCCGTCCCGCGCCGTCGTCGGCGTTCTCGCGCGGCTACGCTCGGGTCCGCCTGGGTCTCCGTGAGGGGCTCGTCGCCTTGATGTTGGCCGCCGCCGTCAACCAAGCCCTCGTCGAGCTCTGGGTCGCGCGTCCGTTGCATCTGTCCCAACCCGAGCCGCTGCGCTCGTTGGCTCACAAGCTGCGCTTTCTCCAGGGCTGGTTCATGTTCTCACCGAACCCCGTCATGGACGATGGCGTGGTGGTGTGCGACGCCGAGACCGTGGATGGTCGGACCATCGACCCCTTCACGGGCCGGGCGCCGTTGCACGATTTGGGCGGTGAGGTGCAGTTCAACCAGATCTGGCAAGATTACATGAACCGCATTCAGCTCCCCGGAAACAAGTTCTACCGAGAATCGCTGAAGGCCTGGCTCCTTCATTACCACGAGCGCAGCGGTCGGCCCGAGGATCGCATCGTCGCCGCGCGCGTCGTTTGGGCCCACGACCTGAACCCGCGGTTGGGGAGCACGGCGTCGACTGGTTACGAGGAGCGCGAGCTGTTGAGCTTCGACACGCGCACGGGCAAGAGCCAAATTCCGCAGTAGGACAGCACCTTGCGCGGTCCTCGCGGCGCCTGACACGAGCGCCCGTCGACGGCTGGCGGGTAGGATCCCGCCGCGCGCCGAACCTTCCCACGGCTGCGGGGGGTTAGAAGGCGATGGGAATATCGAGCTGGACGATCGTGTGCTCGGCGTCGACCGCGGGCTTGTCGATCGGCATCGCGAAGGCGAGGCCCGGGCGAATCCAGCCATCTCCCAGCTTGAAGTGGCCGCGTGGACCGACCGCGAAGGAGAATTGCTGACGCTTGTTGCCATCGGCCTCGACGGACTTCGGCGTGCTCAGGAGGATCTGCCCCCGTATCTCTGCGCCCAAAGAGAGCTGGGGCAGCAAGAAATAGCCGAGATGCAGGCCGAAGGTCGAGTTGACCTTGTTGCTGTCCGCCTGCAGTTTCTCCCCGCGCACGCGCTTGGTTTCCATCACAGAAACTTCGGCCTGAGCGGTGAAACCTCGGTGGATATAGGCGAAGTCGAGCCCGCCGATGAAGCCTAAGTCGTTCACGCCAAAGACCGTATTGTCCATGAACGAACGGGCCGCGATGCCGGCTGCGATGGCCGGCGGATGGGTAGAGTCCGGCGAGTTTCCACCACCTTGGCCGACCGGCAAGGAGATCGCCAGGGAGGCGCCGAGGCGCAAGTCGTCGCCCAGCTTTCGACCGTAAAGCGCGCCCAGCGCCGGGTTGATGATGGGGGAGCCTCCGCTGCCCGCGGGCGGCGAATTGACGACCCAGCCGAAGCGCGCGAAGGGGGCGAGGGTGTCGTTGATTTTGACCGAGACAAGCAGGAAGCTCGCGGCGGTGAACGCGCTCTTCTCGCTCACCGGGTCCTTCCAGGCGTCGAAGGCGGTGTCGGAGCGGATGACGTTGGAAGGGATGATACCGCGGAGCTGCCAGGGCAACGAATAGGGCGCGGGGGCGCCACTTGGCGCGGCGGGGGTCGCGGCGGCCTCGGCGGGGGGTGTGGAGGTAGCGGCCGCTCCCGGCGGAGGGGTAGCCGAGGGTGGGGTTGGACTGGTGGAGGGGAGACCGGAAGGTGGTGGGGCAGGGGACGCCGCTTGGGCAGGCGCAGGTTGGGCGGGCGCAGGCGCGGGTTGGACGGGCGCGGGCGCGGGTTGGACGGGCGCGGGCGCGGGCGCGGATGCGGTCGGTGGGTTAGCGGCGGTCTGAGCCGCGCCGGCGGCAGGCGCGAGGCCTACGAGCAAAGCGGTGCCAAGGCAAGGGACGGTGCGGGTAAGGTGGAAAAACACGAAGCCTCTCTTTCGCGGCAGGTCGAGCTGCAAGGCACGTCCAAAGGGCAGGAGGCGGGGTCTCCGGTCTTGCCGTGGGCGTGTGCTCGATCGGGTTGAACAGGGCCCATAGGAAGCTGGTCCGCGCGCCGCTCCCATCGCACGGGAGGGGCAATCTGGAGGACCGGAAGCCCGTCGGTCAGGCGTCCCGAAGACGGGAGGGCACGCCCCTTCGCCTGGCATTCGACGCTCATTTCCGGGTGCCCGTGACCCCGCTTCGCCTTCCATCACGTCATCCCCCCCTCTGGCGAGCGCGCTCCCAAGTCCCCGCGATGCCCGATGCGGCATGCGCGCGGGGGAGGTCGCACAAAAAAGTAAGAGCCGATGCGAACATCGGCTCTTACCAGACCAAACGGGGCGGGCGTTATTCGGCGAGCAGCTCGTCGACGACCTGAAGCATCGTCGGCGCGTCGTACTCGCGGGCGAGGTAGCGAATAATCCCGTTCTTGTCGACGATGATGTCTACCGGGAACGGGTTTTGGCCCACGAAGTTCTGCTTGTACGAGGTGTAGTTCGCAGTTTCTTCGAGGCCGATGGGGAAGGTCACGGCAAGGTGCGAAGCGTACGCCTGTACGCCCGCCATGTCATCGGTGGACGCGCCACCGTTGACCCCGCCGAGGCCTCCTGGATCGATCGCAACGATTTGCAGACCCTTGTCCTTGTAGGGCTGCCAGAACTGATCCTCCATGTCTGGTAACTCCAGACTGCAGAGGGGTCAGAAGGTCGCGAAGTAGGCCAACATGGTCACCTGTCCCAGGTGATCCGTCGACCTCCATTCGCCTCCATCTATCGTTGAGACAATCGTATCGGGTAGGGCCACACCAACACCCAGCCCATCTTCGTTGCCAACGAGCCAACCTTCGCGCAGCGGGAAGGCCGGATCGTCGGACGAGATGTTCAGGCTGCTGGTCTCTTTGGTGTCCACGGACGCCGTGTAGGTAAGCTGCAGTTGACCAACCGCGCCGGGTTGGATCAAGAGCTGCCTCGGGCTGACCGTGAAGGCGGGGTTGTTCGCCCACGCGTTGACGACCGTGAGCGGGGCGTTGCCGTCGTTCGCGACGTCGACGGTTGCCGTGGCGCTCTTGCCCACTTCCACCGGTCCGAAATCCAGGAGATTCAGGTTTTCGGGCAGGTAGATATAGGGGGCCTTGCGGTCCGCGTGCAGGCGGAACGTGTGGGGGGCATGCCAGGCGCCCATGAACACGGTGTCGCCGTCGCCGGCAATACCGAGCACACGGTTCGTGACCTCCGGACGGTCATCTTGATCGGACGTCGTCGTCCCGGAGAGCTGCTCCGTGACGCGCCCTGCACCAAGGAAGACCGGCTGGGTCGGATCGGCCACGTCGTAGACGCGCGCGTCATTCCAACCTGCGACGAAGACGCGTCCCGCGTCGTAGTCGAGGCGGATGGCGCTCCCGGGCATGTCGGCGCTACCGACCACCTTGGGGCTCGTCAGGTCGCTCGTGTCCACGACAATCATGCCTGCCGCGCCGGCGGCGAGGTAGACATAGTTGCCGTTGACTCGGACATCGCGCACCTGGCCACCGGTCACGACCTGACCGAGGAGCTTCGGTTGCGTCGGGTCGCTGACGTCGATGGTGGCAAGACCGCCGAGGCCGTTGGCGACATAGGCCGTGTTTCCACTGACACGAACGGCGATCGCGTCTTCCAGGCCGCCGAGCGTGGCGATACGCGTGATGGTATCGTCCGCCGGGTTGCGCTGGAATACGCCGAAGCCGCCCTCGTGCATGGCAACGTAGATGTAGCCGTTTGCCACGTCGACGCCCTCGTAGCTGACCCCGGGCTCTTGGAGCATGGGAAGCTGCGTGGCGACGATCTTGGAGCCCGAGGGGGTCAGCCTCCAAGCGCCGAGATAGGCCGGATCATCGATGTTGCCCTTGTGGGTCGTGTAGACGACGTTGTTGTCGGTGTCGTCCCAAGACATGTTGATACAGCCGCCCGTGCGCGTCCCCGTGGCGTAGCTGTTGTTGCGGATGCCGTTGGCCGGGATGGTGACCTTGAGGCCGTTGGCGCCCGAGATGTACTTCATGGCGCCCGGGTCCGTGGCGTCCAGCACTTCGAAGGTGTAGCTACAAACGAAGAGCTTCTTGTCGCTCTTGCGGTAGCGAACCTCGTCGAGGTGCATGTGGTTGCTGACGGGGTTGTAGACCCGCTGCAGGTGGACCATCGGGGGCATGAAATTGCCCGGTTCGAGCGGCGGAATCGCGGTCGGCATGCACGTGCCTTCCACCTCCGCGGTGCCCTCGCCGCAGGTGAGCTGCACGACGTCGGCAACGCATTGGTTGCCTTCGGCGCGTGTCCCCTCACCGCACACCATGCTTCCTGTCGCCGACGGGACGCACAGCCCGTTCGCGAGCTGGGTGCCCTGTCCGCACGCTGCAGCCGTCGTCTTGATGGAATCGTCGTTGGAGCAGCCACCTCCGACCAGCAGCGCAACCGCTGTGGCTACGACGGTCGGTAAGAGGCGTGACAGGCGCCCCCCCGACCGTATCTTGGGTACCTTCTTCTTACTTATCCGCATGTCGCCTCCTCCTGGGGTTTCGCCCCGCCCGTGGAGCGTCTTCACGCGGCGCCGAAATGGGCCGCACGTCTAGCGTCTCAACGAAGCGAGCCCTTGAGAATCACTGCGCACCGTGGCTTTGGCCTCCCAGACACCGTAGTTTTCATCACGGAAAACTGCGATCGCGGTCACCGGTGATCCCGCCTCTTTGGACCCCGCCGACGAGCCTAGCGAGCTCCGCCGTTCCCCAAGAATTCTCCCAAAAAGCTTGAAATTTGTGGGAGGTGCAGAGCCACCACGGGCTTGCCGTACCTATTGTTGAGCACGAGAAGCCCTTTTCTGAGCCGATATTATTGTGTGTTATTCGATACCTTGATCAAAGTATGATCGAGCACCTTGTACCCAGGGCTAGCCGATGGCTTGCGAGCACCACGGCGCTTTTTCCGGCCGTCCGAGCGGTGCCCTCGGTCCTCGTGAAAACCAAGTAGCCTGCGCGGGGGTGAATGACCTGCCTCCGTCGCACACCTCCGTTTCGTTCGTCCCTGCCCACACCCGCGCGCCCTTGGGTGGTGTCAGGGGATGGGTAGGCCCGCTGCGCGGAGGTGGGTCTCGGCGGGCAACGCACGCGGCCGCGTCACCAGCACGGCTGGCGCGCTGCTGTCCGCGCGGACGTATTCGTACACGAAGGCGAAACAGCGATGGGCAGGGCGCAGGGCTTGAGCAGCCACCTCCCGAGGTAAGGTGGGCGCGGTGCTCCGCCGATATTGGAAGAAATCGTCTACCCGTCCCGCGCTTGCGTGGGTTGGGCCGAGGGGCGATTCGTCGGCCACGGCCAGCACGATCACCCGGTAGTGCGCCTGGTAGCCCGAAAATAGCGACAAAAAGCCGTCGATCGAGAAGAAGGACAGGGCTGGGTAGGCGGTGGACCAACGCCCCGCGTCGGCCACCGACGCGCCCTCGTCGTCGAAGCGCTCGGGGCGCAGAATCAGCGCAAATCCCCCGGGAACGGAGCCAAAACGCGGCTCGCTGTAGCCCGCGCGCGCGGTTCGGCGTAAGAGGTCGGCGGCCACGCCACCCACCGTGACGGCGCTGCCGGGGCAGAGCGAAAGAGGGAGCTCGAGCTTGTCGGAGGGGCTGGGGGGAGGCCAGGGAAAGCTCAGGAAGGCGGCTGTGGAGCGCGGGTCACTGGCTCCTGCTCCGGACCCCGACAGGCCGACCGGAGGACCGGGGGGCGGAGGTGGCAGACGCGCGTAAAGGGATCCGTCGCCGCTGGCGGTCTCGTCGGGGGAGGTGGGAGAGGTATTCGTCGGCGGGCGCAACGCCATGACGCAGCCCGGGCCCCCTATCGTGGCCAAAGCGATGGTCGCAACCAGGAAGCTGACCGTGGGGAGGCGGGATGGGCGCGCAGAATCCATGGCGCAAACTACCATGTTCAGCTCTTCCTTCGGGCGAAATCTCCCGCTGCATCGTTGACCGAGACAAGGGGCGGTCAGCTGCCATCGCGACCTACCCGGCCCAGGCGAATCCCGCGAAAAAAGCGCAATTGCGGCCGGAAAACCCTAGGTTGGCCGAAAAAGGTGACGGATTGTTCGGCCTGGAAGCCAATCCCAAACCGAAGCGGACGATGTCGCGCCCATTCCCGCGCCGGCATCCAGGCTGGAGGTCGTCATGCGAATTCCGCGAAGGCTCGGCGCGCCTGGCTTGGCAGCCTGGTTTCTTTTGGTCCTCGGTGCCTGCGCGGCTGCCCCAGCGGACGGCGACCACGGCAAGGTCGCGGAGGTCGCTCAGGCGGCGGGGACTTGCTCGGCCATCGTGGACGGCGCATTTCTTTCGGGCCCGACGCTGCCCGCGGAGCCGAACGCGGGAGTCAGGCTGGCGTCAGGCAAGGTGCTGGTGGTCAGCCTGCCCTACATGGGCTCTCCGGCGGCCCACCTGTTCGACCCTGTGACCGAGACATTTGCGCCGGCCTCCCTGCCACCGGTCACCTTCAGCATCCCGCGATTGGTGCTCGCTGGAACGCGGGCGGTCATGTTCGACGTCTACGCCAACAATGCCGTGGCGGTCTACGACGAGGCTACCAACGGCTGGTCCTCGGGCAGCCTGCTCAACGCGTATTGGTCCCGTCCCGCGGCGCCCCTACCCTCGGGGGAGGTGGCCTTCATCGGGGGTTGGGGCTCCCTGGGCGCATCGGAAATCTTCGACCCCGTCACGCTCACCACCACGGCCATCGCGCCCATGCCATTGTCGGCCTACGCGAGCGACGAGACGGTCGCCGCGACCTTGAGCACGGGCGACGTATTCGCGCTGGGTTTCTGGGGCGACGGCGCGGTGTACGACCGCGTCACCGACACCTGGACGCCGATCGTCGCCCCCAGCTACGTGGCCTATCCCGAGCCCATGGCGCTTCCGAACGGCGACTTGCTCCTGGTCGACGCCATGAACGGCACCAGCTCCGTTCGTTACGACGCGGCGACGCAGAGCCTCGTGCCCATGCCTTCACCGACCTATCAGGAGTCAGGGAAGCTTACCTTGCTGACCACCGGGGAGGTGCTGTTGGCGGGGGGCGCCGACCTGTACTCGTTTACGGGCGCGTTTGACACGACCCAGATCTACGATCCGGCGCTCGACGCCTGGAGCCCGGGCCCTACCATGCTGGCGCCGCGCGCGGGGACCGTGCAAGCCTTGCTGCCGAACGGCCGGGTGTGGATCGCGGGCGGAGCCGGTGGGCAGAGCGCGACGATGACCGAATATCTGGATCCCTGTATCCTCGGTGGCGCGCCCGACACCGACGGCGACGGTGTGGCGGATCCAGTGGACAACTGTCCGCTCGACCCGAACCCGGGTCAGGCGGATGGCGACGTCGACGGTCTCGGCGATGTCTGCGACAGTTGCACGCCGTACTCACCCCTTTCTCCCCACAGCGCCTACCGCTACGCGTCTCGGACAATTACGCTCCCCGACGGGCGAGGCATGATGGTCGGCGGCGAAGCCCAATACGGCCCCGTCTACTATTTGGACTACCCGAGCACGGACGTCTTCGATCCGACCAGCGATAGCTGGAGCTTGACGAACATGAGCATCG
>CAYLJT010000154.1:0-12631 GCA_964383995.1 uncultured Polyangiaceae bacterium | reverse complement strand
ACCACGACCCAACGAGCGCGAATTGCAGAGCGCGGGCTCGCCCACCCCGAATCGCCCGACTCGACCACCCGCGCCATGCTGCTCCGCCAGCTCTATTTGGCGCGCTTCGAAGAGCGACAGTTCGCAGTCGCCAAACAAATTGCTGTTCAAATGATCGCCTGCGACGTGTTGCCCGACGTCGCGCATCAAGACGCGGCCCGCGCCGCCATGGCCATGGGAGAGGTCGAAGAGGCCGTTCAACACCTGCGATTGGCAGCGCGCACGGGCCCCGCGAGCCGCCGCGCGTTCCACTATTGGAGCCTCGGAAGCGTGCTCTTCATGGGCGGTCGCAACGCCGAAGCGCGCCACGCCTTGAGCCGCGCGCTGCGCTGGGGGACCAGCGACAAGCCGCTCTACGCGGGGCACATCGCCCTGGTCGAGCACGCGATGGGGCGCTCGGTGGCCGACCTCCGGGGTCTGCGCGAGGACCTCGAAGCGGTGCCCGCGGGCCAAGGCTACGGCCGTTTCGTGCTTGGACACCTCGCTTACTATGACCACGACTACCCCGAGGCGAGGCGCCATTTGGAGGCGTTCGTGCAGCGGAGCGAGGGGGGTCGCGCCGTGGTCGCCATCGCCCTCGAGGCCGAAATCGCCTTCGCGCGTCGCACGCTTTCGGCCCTGCGCGGGGCCGATTGACATTGGGGGCGAACGTTTTTCTGGGATCGAACGCAGAGGGAAGTACGATCCGGCCCGCCCGAACCTATGCGACGTCCTGAGCAATCGCACGCGACAGCAATGTCGTGCCCCGCCGACCATCGCGTAGATGCGCCGCGAGCTCCCAGCCCTTCCATTGCAAAAACCAGGGTCACCGAGGCTGTGGCATGGGCGTGGCTACTGGGGCTCTTCATGTCGCCCATGGGCTGCCTCGTCACGTCCACTCCCGAGTTCGAGCCCCCCGAGCAGACTGCACCCTTCCTCATCGCGAGCTCCGCCGACCCCGACAACCGCCGCGTGATCCGAGCCGAAAGCGACGTCGAGCCGCTCAAGTTCAGCGCGTCCGTGCTCTCGGAGGACGCGGGCGAGCGCGTGCGCGTCTCGCTGCTCGTCGATTACGGCGTGCCCAACCCGCTCACGGGCCATGTCTTCCAAGATGCCGAGGCCTTCAATCAGCCGCTCCCCCCAGGCACGTTGGCCGACGGTCCGCGGCGCATCACCGCCAGCCTGGTTCCGGCGCTGCGCATGCCCTCCCCGGGCTGCCACACGGTCACCATGATGGTGACGCACGAGTTCGACCCCGTTTCGGGGTGCCCCGTCTCCAAGGCGGACTCAAGCTACCTCGTGTGGTTCGTTTACAAATGCGGCGACACCGGTTGTCCCCCCACGGTCGACCTGTGCCCCGCCGCCGACCCGACGGTCACCTGCCCTGACGTCGCGGGAGACGCCCAATGACGCGCCTACCGCGCGCCTGGTCCACGCTGGGGCTCGTCGCCCTCGCGGGCTGCTCGATCCCCCTCGCCGACACCTCGGCGCTGGTCGCCAATCGCTGCGAGAGCGCCAGCGATTGCGGGGGGCAAGTGTGCTACCCGCTCTCGTGGAGCAACACCTGTGTCGCGACCAAAGGCGAGCTCGAAGGGGTCATTCTCGAAGTGCGTCCCACCCAGGGCGCGGGCTACGGCGCCGGGGCCTCTCACCTGTTTCCCCTCGACCGAGACAACGTGCTCCTCTCGGGCTCCGCGCCCGGCGGTTTCGTGGTCCCCCACGACCTGACGCTCCCTGAGCTCGTGCAGATCGCGCCTGGAAAGGTCACGGTCGCCGAGGGCTTCAAGCCCACACCCTGTTTGGCCGCCGACGGCTCACTGCCAGTTTCGATCGAGCTCCGCCCCGTCACGCACTACGTAGGACTGACACTGCCCACCATCGCCGCCTCCACCGCCCCCTACAGCGGAGGCGCCGAGTCTTACTCTTTTGACGTCGCGGTCCCGCCCGGCGAATACGACGTGCGCGTGGTGCCCTTTCAATTTGCGACGGAGGAGGAGCGCGCGGCCGCCGGTTGCACGCCGCCACCCCCGCTCTTCTTGGGCAACCAGAGCATCACGCACGATGTCGGGGTGGTCCTCGAAATGCCGACACCGTCGCGCATGACAGGCACCCTGACGTTGCCGGAAGGTGTCAATCTGGAAGGCTATACGCTCGACATGGTCGAGCCCACCTTGGGGAACGTGATCTCGACCGCGCACGTGCTTTCAAGCCCCACACCAACGGATCCGCCGACGTCGCCGCCGACCGTCCAGGCGGCCTTCGAGGTGCTCTATCAATGGGTCGACACCGACAGCTCACCCATCATTCGTCTGCGTCCCCCTGAAGGTGCCTTGGCGCCGCGGGTTTATTGGGACTTCGCGAGCGCGGCCATCTTCGGCGACAAAGACGTGCCCCTCACCCTGGGCGGCCTCGATCTCACGCCCAAGCATATTCAGGCGACGGTGCTCGACGCCGACAACAAGCCTGTTCTTGCCACGCTCACCATCCAGAGCAAGGGTCTCTCGGGGGAGGCGGGGGCCAATGCATCTTACACGGTGACCACGGAGACCGGGCCGGACGGCCAGTTCGAGGCCGATCTCTTGTTGGGGACCTACCGCATCTTGGCGCGGCCCAAGGCCGATCCGACGAAGGCGCTGACGCTCACCGAATGGACCATCAAAGAGGACGACCTCTGTTGTGGCCGCGTTGTCTCGGTCGGAGACAAGGTCAACTTGCGCGGCACGGTCAGCGCTCCTGGGGCGCAGGCGTTGAGCGATTCACCGGTCGTGGCCGAGCCTCCGCTGCCCCAACCTTCCAATTTTCTTGCCGCTGTTCTGGGCCTCGACGCCGTTCTTCCGGATAAGGTCTCTGCCTTTCCAGACAGCTCCGGTGCGTTCGTGCTCGGCGTCGATCCCGACCCGGGATCCGCCGATTTCTCCGTCGATTTCTCGGTTCGCCCACCCTCCGGATCGGGCTATCCGTGGCTCGTGCGACCCCGCGTCAAGGTGCAGTCTCTGGGCACCAACTTAGGCGCTCTGACGGTCCCCTACCCCACGGTGTTGACGGGCACCATCCGCGATCCGAACGGCAATCCCGTGGGCCCCGCGGTGGTACGCGCGTTCTTGCCCCTGCCGAACGAAGAAGGGTCGGGAACGTTGTCCGGGACAGTCATCCAGATCGCCGAGGCCGACGTGAGCGAGACGGGCAGCTACATCTTGACACTGCCCCCTTCGATCGCGAAGTAGCCCGGTCCTATAGCTCCTTCTTTACAGAGCAGTTGTTGAGGTCGAGCCAGACGTTGACCTTCGGGGTGTCGGCCATCACGTGGTAGGAGAGCGAGCTCGTCGCGAAGGCGAACCCTGGGTCGAGGTTGATGTGCGCCGTGTTCGCCCCGGAAAGCCCTTTGCCCTGGAGGACCTTGGCCATTTGCTTGGAAGAGCACGTGGGCACCGGTGTGCCGGGGACGCCCTCGACGGGCTCTTTTACGCCCCAGACCTCTTCTTTGACGCCCGCGCTGTTGAAGAAGAACTTGCGGATCGAGCGATCGCGCTCGGCCGAGCTCTTCGAGGCGACGGCTTTGGGCGAAAAATACTCGATGGTGGCCACCGCGCCTCCCTGACTGAAGTCGACCGTACCGTCGGCCTTGAAGCCTAGAATGTTGACCGAGTAGAACTTGGCGTCCGGGCTCCAAATTTTGGCTCTTTCACCGGCTTTTTTGATGAGCACGTCGGGATCGACGGCCTTCATGTCCACCCCCCAGACCGAAAACTCGGCCGCAGCGTTCGGGGAAGCTCCGGGGGTCATCAGACTGCTTAGGAAAGGGACCTCGACGCCAAAGAACATGTTGGCGACGATCGAGCCTCCGATCACCAACGCGAAGACCCCACCGACGATGAAACCAATGTATTTTCCGGGGCCGCTCTCGTCGTCGTCGTCCGAAGGCGGCTTGGGCGAAGAGCCTTGTCCACCGCCCTGGGGCGCGCCCGCGGGGCCGGGCTGTTGGGGGTTCCACCCACCCTGGGAGGAGCCTTGTTGGCCATAACCACCTTGTTGGCCATAACCACCTTGTTGGCCGTAACCACCTTGTTGGCCATAACCACCTTGGGGACCCCCAGGGGGACCCCAGCCGGGGCCCCCACCCTGGGCGAGGAGGGGCTCGGACAACCACGGAATCAAGGGCGTCGTCATGGCGCCATCGTTTCCCGATCCGCGCTCCACCGCAACACCTTGAAAGACACCGCGCTCCTGGAGCCCAAAACGTCGGGTCAGCCGAGGGCGGCGTGGATGCCTTCGGCGGCGCGCAGGGCCAAAGCCATGATCGTAACTTGTGGGTTGACACCCAACGACGAGGGCACCGCGCTGCCGTCGACCACGTAAAGACCGCGCGTGTCCCAGGCCTCGTGGTTGGGCTTGAGGCAGGACGTCTTGCCGTCAGCGCCGATGCGGCAGGTGCCGAGGGGATGAAACGCCGAGAGCTCGAAGTCCCTCGGCTTTAGCTTCAGCGTTGAAAAACGCTGGAGCGCTTCGCGCGTGCTCACCTCGGGGGCCCCCGCCAGGAACGGAAAGACCCGGCGCGCGCCGGCCCGTTGAAAGACGTCGATCAGCGTCGCGGCGCCCCGCTGCAGAAGGGCCCGATCGGCTTCGTTCATCGAGTAGAAGATGCGCGGCGAGCCTCCCCTCCCAGGTCGCACTTCACCGCGGCTGCTGTCGCGGATCATGAAACCGAAGGTGGCCAAGTGCGGGTAGCTCTCCATGAGCTCGATCAATGGCGAACCTACCCAGGGGACACCGAGCGCGGCGACATCGAGGGGCAAGGAAGAGCCCTCGAAGAGGATGCCTTCGTGAGACAAAGCGTCGATGGAATAGCCCTGCGGGATGCCCCGGGACTGATCCATTCGGTCGTCGAAGAGGGCCATGATCTTCGTCGCAGGGTGGATCGAGAGGTTCTTGCCAAGCTGCCCGCTCGACGCACAAACGCCGCTTCGCCGCAGGAGGAGCGGTGTGTGCAGCGCGCCCGCCGCGACGACCACCGCGTCGGCCTTGATGCGCAGCTCGGGCGCGCGCTCATCGCGGCGGCCGGCGGGCCGACGCAGGGACGCGACCAGGCCGCGCACGCGCCCCGCCACGACATCGAGCTTGTGAACGCGCGCGGCGGTCCACAGCTCGGCCCCGGCGCGCAGGGCCTCGGGCACGTAGCTCACGTCCGTCGAGCGTTTTGCGCCCGTGGGGCAGCCGAAGCAGCACACGCCTTGGCCGTCGCAACCGGGCGCGTTGCGCCGCAGAGGACCGTGGGAGAGCCCGAGGCGAGAGGCGCCGCGGGCGATGATGTCGGCGATGGAGCCCAGGTGCTCGCGCGGAGCCTCGGCCACGCCGAGCATGGACTCCACGCGCTCGAAATACGTGGCGAGGCCCTCCGAAGAGAAATCCTGCGGTAAACCAAGCTCTTCGCGCCAAGCGAACAGGGTCCGCTCGGGGGTTCGGTAGCAGGTGCCCGCATTGACCAAGGTGCTGCCTCCGACGGCCCGGCCGGCCCAAATCGGGATGCCCACGTTACCCACCGAGCCCGTGAGGCCGCCATCGCGGTAGAGGTTCTTGTAGGCGTCGAGGGAGCGACCTCGGAAGCTGCCGCGGCGGTGGAAATCGCCCTCTTCCAGCAGCAAAACGGCTCGGCCGCGGCGGGCCAGCTCGTAGGCCGCGGCGGCGCCACCGGCCCCCGTGCCCACCACGACGACCTCGCACTCGAGCTCGGTGTCTTCGTCGATCGTGCGGCCGTCTGTGACGCGCTGCATGAAGCGGGGGACTTCGTCGCGGACGGCGTCGAGCTCGTAGCGGCAGCCCACGTGCGCGAACATCTCGGGCCGCGCGAAATGCACAAGCTTCAAAGGCGTGAGCAAGAGGCGCAGCAGGGTGCGCACGGCGTACAGGCTGCTCTGCTCCCAGGTCGTGAGGATCGCGGTGCGCGTGGGCCGATCGAGGGAGGAGAACAGCGCAAAGTGCTTGGGCAGGGGCTCGACTTGAATGGCCCACAGAGCCGCCGCGTAGGCGCGCCGAACCTCGCTTGGCAGCCCCGAGAAATAGGCCTCGACGTCGCGCACCGTGCGCTCGGACGCGCCCGGCAGAAAGGCCCCGGGGGGCAGGGCCGCTTCGGCGACCGCAAGCAAAATGGATCGCTCCCGGTCCGAAAAAGCGGTCCCCGAAGGCACGCCCGTCCCGGCGGGGCCCTCGCTCGTCCCGTCGTTCACCGTCGTGGGGCCCTGGGCCAGCGCTAGCCTTCGAAGCATGGGAACCTCCTGTCTAAACATTCTGCAATCACAGAACGTTCCCCGCAAGCCGCGGCTCAAGACTTGCCGTTGTTTTTGCTGACCCCTCGGAAAGCGTGCAGCCGTGAATACAAACGTCACGCCGTACGAAGCTCGAACGAGCCCCCTACCCCAAAGGTTGGGCGACACCTGGCCCCTAGCGCCGAACGCAGAGAGCGCTCCGGAGCCGGTTTTCTACGCGCCCGGCACGATGTTGGGGGGCCTCTACCGGGTCAAGGCGGTGCTCGGCTACGGCGGGATGGGCGTCGTGTACGAGGCCGAAGACACCGAGCTTGGCCGAATCGTCGCGCTCAAGGTGCCACTGGTTGCGGAGTACGCGCAGGCGGTGCGTCGAGAGGCCCAGGCCATGGCGGCGGTTCGCCATCCAAACCTCGCGGCGGTGTTCGCCATCGGTCACCACGCGGGGCTCGACTTCATCGTGATGGAGCGGCTGCGGGGTCGAACCTTGGAGGATCGCATCGATGAGGCGCGGCTCAAGGGCGAGCGGTTGGGGGTCGATGAGGCCCTCGAGAATTTGATCGCCGTGACCGACGCGTTGACCGCGGTGCACCGCGCGGGGCTCGCGCATCGCGACGTGAAGACGTCGAACGTCATGCTGTGCGGCGACCGCGTCGTGCTCACCGATTTCGGCCTCGCCATGCCCGAGCTGGCGGTGCACATGGCGCGGGGCGTCGCGGGCTCTGCGGACTACATGGCGCCCGAAATCATCCGCACCTCGGTGCGACCAGGCGAGGGCCCGTTGGCCGATCTCTATGCCCTCGGCGTCGTCGGCTACATGATGTTGGCGGGGATCGGACCCTTCGAGCGTGAAGACATGACCGCCACGCTGCGAGCGCATTTGACCGAGGAAATCCCGGATATTCGCGATGTGCGTCCGGATGTCCCGGCGGACCTCGCGGGGCTCTTGAAGGAGCTCTTGGCGAAGGCCCCGGCGGATCGACCGGAGAGCAGCGAATCGCTCCTTTGGCGCCTCTACGCGGCGCGGACCGCGCGTTCGAGCCCGAGACGCGCGAGCGTGCTCAAGGTGTTGATCGTCGACGATCATGCGACCGTTTGCTCCGCCTTGCAGCGGGCGCTCAACTTCTCGTTTCCGGGCATCGAGGTGGAGACGGAGACGGATCCCGAACGAGCCCTCAAGACCGCCGAAGCGCGCCGCTTCGACATCGTGCTCGTCGATCTGCACATGCCGAAAATGAACGGTTTCGAGCTTGGAATCGACCTCTTGGCGCTGCCTCCGAGCCGCCGTCCGTTGGTGGTCGCCATGAGCGGCGTGGCGAACGACAACGACATCGCCGTGCTGCGGGACCTCGGCGTGGCCGCGTTCGTGACGAAGGATCCGCACTTCGTCAGCCACATGTGCGACGTGATCGGCGACGTGCGAAGGCGCATCGACGAGACCAACCATCCACCATCGCCGAGGCCCAGCCGACGGGATCGTTGAGGATCAAGCGCGCATTTGCTCGTGGAGGGCCCGATCCATCACGTCGAGCGGGGCATCGACGCCGGTGTAGAGGCGAAACTGGGCGGCGGCCTGGTGAAGCAACATGCGTCCGCCGTGGACGACCCGCGCGCCGACCCGCCGCGCATCGCAAATCAGCTTCGTTTCAAGGGGTTTGTACACGATATCGAGGACCGTCGACGCGGCGGACAAGTCGCCCTCGTGGATCGGCGAGGCCCCTTCTTCGACGCCTCCCGTCGCCATCCCGACGGAAGTCGCGTTGACCACGATGTCGTAGTCGCGCGCGCGCTTCGTCTCCTCGAACGACGCCGCTCGCGCGCCGACCTCGCGCGCGAGGCTCTCGGCCTTTTCGAGGTCCCGATTGGCGATCGTTAGCTGGGCCTTTCGTTCGCAGAGGCCAAATGCAACGGCGCGCCCCGCGCCACCTGCGCCGAGCAAAAGGACCCGCGCGCCTGCGATGGATCCGACCTCTTCGAGGGCGTGGATGGCACCGACCCAGTCGGTGTTGAACCCCGTGAGCTTGCCCCCGTCGTTGACCACGGTGTTCACGGCGCCGATGCGCTGGGCCACCGGATCGAGCGCGTCGAGGCAAGGAATGACGCGCTGTTTGAAGGGCATCGAGATGCCCAGGCCGCGCACGCCCAGGGCCCGCATTCCGGCGATCGCACCCTCGAGATCGGTGATGCCGAAGGGCACGTAGGTGAACGCGAGCCCCAGCGCTTCGTAGGCCGCGAGGTGCATCGCGGCCCCCGTTGCCACCGGGTGAAGGGACAAGCTCCCGCACAGGGTGAGGCGCTTCGACGAGGACATCGATCGCGCGTAACACCGACCGAAGCCCGTGGACAAGGCCGGGCCGCGGATGCGAGCCTGCCGCCATGGCTCGCCTCGCATTGTGGTTCGCTGCGGTCGCCTCGATCGCCGCGGGATGCTCGTCCACACCCAAGCCGGTCGAGCCCGACAACGCCGTCGACGTCGAGCCCAAGACGACCCCCGACGCCGCGAGCCAACCCGACGACAGCGAGCCCAGCGCTGAAGTCGACAAACCGTTGCGCGATGAGCCGGAGGTCGAGCCGACGAGCGAGCCCAAGCCCGAAGCGCCCGCTCGCGCCGTGCCCCACGACATCACACCGAACGACTGCGAAGCCCTCGGTGGGCAGCTCGCGCGGGTCACCAGAAACGATCAGTTGGCCGAGCTCTCGCCGCGCCTCGACGCCGACAAACGAAGGGCCGCCGAAGAGGGCATCCGGGAGGTCGCGCAGAAGGTCGGCGAGCGCTGGACCGAGTATTGTCAGAAGTCGCTCGCGGGCGGGACGACCGACGAAGCGAGCCTGAAGTGCGCCATGCGCTCGAAGACGGCGGACGCGTTCACGGCCTGTCTCAGCGGGCCCGCGCCGGCCAAATAGTGCTTATTTCGCAGGAGATTTGTGATGGCCGAGGTGACGTTGACGTTGAAGGGGAGCTTCTCGAACAGGGACGCTTCGGTGGATGACAAGCCGGTGACGCTGATCGGGACGGGCGCGGCGCAGTCCGCGAAAATTACCTTCTCCGGGCCCGGCGAGCACAAGCTGAAGTGGGTCGTCACGGGCCCGCCGGGGGCCAAATACTCGGTGGCGTTGAGCGGCAGCACGGACGGTTGGAAAGCGGACCTAACGATGATCGGGGGCCGGGATGCGGGGCTCAAAACGTTTCGTGTCAAATAGTGCGCGACGCCCGGGCGGCGCGCTCCTCGGCCTCGCGGGGGGCCTGTGCGCGACCCTCCTTTGTCCGCTCGCGGGGGCCCAAACCACACCCATCGCGAACGACTCGGCGCAGGGTGAAGCGAGGCTCGATCCCGACTCGATCGGCGTCCCGGGCTTTGGCGTGGTGGTCGAAGGGGCCGCGGAGGCGCAGATCGTCACCGGTCGCGTCGCGCTCCGCTACGGGCAGTTCGCCCTCGACGCGACGCTCAGCGGGGGCAGCAGAGACACGGCGACGGGGCGCTCGCAGCTCTTCGACGCGCTCGACACGCGTCCTTCGGGCGCCGTCACCGTGGGCGTCACCTGGTCGAGCTTTCGCATTCGCGACTACGACGCCGTGTTCGACCAAATCGAAAAGCTCTGCCTGGAGCAAGCCGCCGAGGACGAGGCGAAGCTACGGCAGGCCTTGAGCGACGACGACGACTACGTCGCGGCACAGGAGCGCGTGAGCGCGCGCACGGCCGAAAAGACGGCCGCCGAGGGGCGCTACGCGGGCCTCGCCCAGGCCCTCGGCGAAGCCATCAAGGCCGTCGACGACGCGCGACGCGCGGAGGATGCCGCCCTCGCCAAAGCGGAGAAAGCACGCCAAACCGTGCGCGAGGCCGCGAACGCGCGGGTCGAGGGCAAGACCGAGAAGGAGCGCGCGAGCGACGAGGCGCTGCGGCGGACGCGGGTGGCGGATGCCCAGCTCGACCTCGACGCGGCGACCCTGGAGGCCACCCTCACGGCCCAACACACGACCGCCGCGCGCGTCGACGCGGCCCTCGCCGAGGCCCGCGCGGTCGAGGCCAAACGCGCCATGGATCTAGCCGAGAGCGCGGCCAAAGAGTCGGAGGCCGCGCTCGACGCCGAGCGTCGCCGCGTGACCGCGGCGCACCCGACCGTTTGTGCTCAAAGCACTTTGTCCGAGACAAGGCGCGGGCGCGTGGTGTGGCCGTTCCACCCGACGTACATCGCCGCCGTGCGCGCGGGCGTGAGCAACAAGGAGACGGCGTTCTTCGATCCGGAGACCACGGTGAAGAGCCGCGAGACCGCGCACCCGTGGAAGGTGTCGGCCGGCGCCGGCGTGTTCTTGCGACCCACGTTGCTGGTCGCGACGTCGCTGAGCTACGCGCGGAGCCGCGTCGGCGGCAGCGATGTCTCGTTGTGCGAAGAGCAGCCCGTGGGCACCGAGACACGGGTCCCCTACTACGCCTGCCAAGACATCACGGTCGACGTGCCGACGTGGAGCCAATCCACCGCCCTCCGCTTCGAGGCGCGGCAATATTTGACGTCGGAGCTCAGCATGAACCCCTCGTTCACGTACGCATGGACCGGCACCGAAACGGCCCCCTTCGCGCCACCGCAAGGGGCCTGGGTGTTGGAGGTGCCGCTCTACGTGAAGGCGAGCTTCGGCGCCGAAGACGACAAGGCGATCGTCATCGGAGCGTCCTATTCCCACGGCTCGACGTGGGGCCTCAGCGAGAACGAGACGCGCGACAATGTGGCCCTGTTCCTCGGCGGCGGCTTCGATATCGGACGGCTCTGATCAACGCGGATCGAGCACGAACAAGCGGCACTCGAGATCGCCGTTCTTGAGCGCGTACCAGCGGTCGGGGCGCCTCGGCAGCGCGGCTTCGAGGCGAGGTGTGCCCGCGATCAGCGCGAGGGTCTGCGCAGGCCGCGCCGCGAACACCTGGGCCATGGCTGCGTACAGGCCCTTCTCGTCCTGCAAACGCAGGCCGTAGGGGGGATTGGTCGCGATGACACCGGGCTCCTTCGACGGCGCGAGCTCGTGCACGCGACGTCGCTCCGCTTGCAGCGTGACGCCCGCGGCGCGCGCGTTGACGCGCGTCGCGTCCACCGCGTGCGCGTCCATGTCGGATGCGAAAATCGGCGGTGTTTCAAGGCTTTTTTGCGCCTGTGCTTCGTCGCGAAGGGCGCGCGCCGCGAGGCGTGCCTCGTCCCCGAGCTCGGCCCAGCGCTCGGCACCGAAGCGCGCGCGCCGCCCGTTGGGTGCGCTACGCGAAGCGAAGAGCGCCGCCTCGATGGCGAGCGTGCCCGTGCCGCACATGGGGTCGTAGAACGGCGTCGTGCCCTTCCAGCCCGAGAGCGCGACGATGGCTGCGGCGAGCGTCTCCTTCAACGGCGCGTCGAGCATTTCGCGGCGATAACCGCGCAGGTGCAGGGGCTCCCCCGAGAGGTCCACGTAGAGCGTCGCGCTGTCTCGGACAATGTGCACGAACAGGCGCACGTCGGGATCGTCGAGGTTGACGTCGGGGCGCGAGCCCGTGCGCTCGCGGATGGGATCGACCACCGCGTCCTTCGTGCGTTGGGCGATGAACTGGGTGTGCGCGAGGGCGCTCGCGCGGCTGTACGCGCGCACGGCGAGGCTCGTGCGCGGACCCACGAAGGGACGCAAATCCACGCCTCGCACGCCCTCGTACAGCGCGTCGCCGGAGGGCGCCGGCAGCTCGGCGACCCACAGAAGCACGCGCATCGCCACCGCCGACCACAGGCACGCGCGCAGCCCCTCGCGCAGCTCGCCCTCGAAGTGGACGCCGCCGCGATCGGCGCGAACGCCGCGGAAACGAAGCCTGCGCAGCTCGTCTCGCAGGGCGGGCTCGGTGCCCTTGGCGGCGGTGGCGAAGAACCTCACGCGAGATCGAAGACGAGCAGTTCGCTTGGCTCGGTGGCAGCCAAATGCACAGAACCTTCGTCGCTCAGCGCCGCACCGTCGCCAGCGACGAGGCGTTCGCCGTTCAGCGTGACGGCGCCACGAGCGACCTGCACCCAGGCGTGGCGCGAGGGCGCGATGGTGTGGGAGACGGCCTCGCCGGCCTGCAGAATCGACGCGTAGATCGATACGTCTTGGTGCACCGTGATCGAGTCGTCGCGCCCGTCGCGCGAGGCGATGAGCTTGAGGTTTCCGCGGCGCGCGTCGCCCACGAACTTCTGCTCGTAGCCCGGTGTAAGACTTCGTTTCTCGGGCAAAATCCAGATTTGAAAGAAGTGCACCGGCTCGTCGCGGTTGGGGTTCATCTCGCTGTGCGTCACGCCCGTGCCCGCGGTCATGCGCTGCACTTCGCCGGGGCGAATGATCGAACCGTTGCCCATGCTGTCTTTATGTCCGAGGGCGC
>CAYLJT010000153.1:10134-12669 GCA_964383995.1 uncultured Polyangiaceae bacterium | reverse complement strand
ATGATCATGCGCGAGGTCTCGCGAACGAAGTACTCGTCGGAGGGGCGACCGTTGACCGTCACCTGGCCCGAGCCGGGCTGAATCCAGACGCGCGCGACGGCGGTCTTGCGCTTGCCCGTGGCGTAAATTTTAGATTCCATGGCTTGTTCTGTCAGGACAAGGGCTGCGGTTGCTGGGCCGCGTGGGGGTGGTCGGGACCGGGGTAGACCTTGAGCTTGGTGATGAGCTCGCGGCCGAGGATGTTCTTGGGGAGCATGCCGCGGACGGCCTTCACGATGGGCAGCTCGGGCTTGCGCTCGAGAAGGTGACCGTAGCTTTCGGTGCTGAAGCCCCCCGGCGCACCGCTGTGCCGAACGTATTGTTTCTGCTGAAGCTTGCGGCCCGTGAGCTTCACGGACTTGGCGTTGACGACGATGACGAAGTCACCCGTGTCGACGTGGGGCGTGAACGTGGGCTTGGTTTTTCCGCGGAGAACCGAGGCAATTTTGCTCGCGAGGCGCCCGAGGGGCTGGCCATTCGCATCGACGACCCACCACTTGCGCTGGGCAAGGGCCTCAACGGGCTTGGCGGAGAACGACTTGGGCACGGGATTCATGAGAGCTCCAGATACATCCGGCGGAAAGGGGCGCCTTTCCTACAGGGCGCCTCGCGACCTGTCAAGCCGTCCGAAACGGCGACCCCGCGAAAGCGCGTGAGGCACCCGTAAACGACCTCCCCGGCGCCCTGTCAAGGGCGAACGGCGCCGGCCCTTGACCAACTACGGAGCGTCACTCCATAATTGTGCTTTAGGTAGACGTTATTACGACATATTTTTCAACGCCAATCGCCCCGAGCCGGGGCCCTTGAGGACACGATGATCGGTTTCGATCCGAGCGAAGAACAAGCGCTCATGCGAGATAGCGTCGCGGCCTTTGCCGCCGCGGTGCTCACGCCGGCGGCGCGGCGTCATGAGGAGGCCCGCGCTGTCCCCGACGAGGTGCGGCGCGCGGCGCACGAGCTTGGGCTGGGTGTGATGGCGCTCCCCGATTCGGTGGGAGGTCACGGTCAAGGTTGGGTGACCCGCGTGCTCATCGAAGAAGAGCTGGGCGCCGCGGATGCCGGCGCGGCCTTCGCGCTGCCGGGACCTGGCTTCTTCGGAACGATGCTGATGGAGCTCGGCTCGACGGCTCAAATCGACGCGTTTTTGTCGGGCTACGCCGACGACGACGCGCACGATCGTTTTGGCGCCGTGGCCTTCAGCGAGCCCGCGCCGTGCCGCGAGCGCGCGGGGCTCGTGGTGGTCGCCGAGGCCGTCGACGGCGGCTACGTGCTGCGCGGCGACAAGGCGTTCGTGAACAACGCGGCGGCCGCTCAGCGCTTCGTGGTGTTTGCGCAGGTCGATGCCGCGAAGGGTTGGGACGGCATGGGCGCCTTCGTGGTGGGCCGCGACGCGAAGGGCGTCACGGTGGGCGCGCGCCACGCGACCTTGGGCCTCGACACGGCAAACTTCGCCGCTCTGAAGCTCGACGAGGTGCGCGTGTCCGAAGACGCGCGGCTTCGAGGCGACGAGGGTGATGAAGGCTTCGTCAACGCGACGCTGCGCGCCTTCGCGAAACACGCGCTGGTGAGCGCCGCACGCGCCCTTGGCGTAGCGAGGACGGCCTACGATATGGCGCGCGAGTACGGCGATACGCGCGTCGCCTTTGGCAAGCCCATCGGCCACTTCCAAGCGGTCGCGTTCACGCTCGCCGACAGGCTCATGGACGTGGAGTCGTCACGCTGGCTCTTGTGGCGCGCGGCGGCCGCCTGGGATGCCGCGCCGGCCCGCGGCTCCAAGGCCGAGAGGGCCGCGCTTTTGATGACCGCGCGGGCGGTCGCGCAGACCTTCGAGAGCGCGATGCGCTGCGCCGACGACTGCGTGAGCTTGCACGGCGGCGCGGGCTTCATCCGCGACCTGCTGGCTGAGAAGCTAATGCGCGACGCGAAGACGTTGGCGCTCACCGCGCCGACCCCCGAGCACATGGATCAGCTCGCGACGGCCCTCGAAATGGGGGGCCGCTTGGACCCCGCGACGGCCCTCCCGACCCCGGACACCCAGGCCATTTTCACCTGATCGACCCCGAAGCGAGGCCCCCGCCATGATTGAGTTTTCGCTCAGCAAAAAACAGTTGGAGCTCAAAGAAGGCATCCATCAGCTCGGAAAATACGTGATCCGACCGATGAGCCTCACGATGGATCGGCAGGGCGAGGTGCCCGAGGCGTTCCTTCGCAACTTCATGCGCATGGCCTCCGGCCTGCGCTCGACGGACGCAGCGGAGTACCTCGACGACGGAGCCACCGCGAAGAAGGCGCGCGATCCGAGCAAGCCGTCCGAGACAAATCGCTCCGCGGCGATCGGCGCCGAAGAGCTCGCGTGGGCCGACGCGGGGCTCATGTTGAGCTTGCCGGGCCCGGGGCTCGGCGGTCCGCCCCTGCGCGCGACCGGCACGCGCGAACAAAAGGAGCGGTTTTTCTCGATCTTTCGCGACATGGAGACGGGGCCGCTGCGCTGGGGCG
>CAYLJT010000153.1:0-10034 GCA_964383995.1 uncultured Polyangiaceae bacterium | reverse complement strand
GAGCGGTTTTTCTCGATCTTTCGCGACATGGAGACGGGGCCGCTGCGCTGGGGCGCCTACGCGCTGACCGAGCCGAACGCGGGGAGCGACGTCGCGGGCATCCGCACGAGCTGCCGCAAGGACGGCAAGGACTGGGTGCTGAACGGGCGCAAGTGCTACATCACGAACGGGGCCAAGGCGTCGTGGAACGTCGTGTTCGCGACGGTCGATCCGGCCCTCGGCCGCGCGGGACACCGGGCCTTCGTCGTGGAGAAGGGCACGCCCGGCTTCTTGGTCGGCAAGATCGAAGAGAAGATGGGCCTGCGCGCGAACGAGACGGCCGAGCTCGTGTTCGAGGATTGCCGTGTTCCCGAGGAGAATTTGCTGGGCGGCGAAGAGGCCTACCAAACCAAGGAGGGCTTCATGACGGCGATGAAGACCTTCGACAACACACGTCCGCTGGTGGCCGCCATGGCCTGTGGCATCGGTCGCGCGGCCTATGAGCACGCCCGCGATTTCGTGAAGAACAACTACGTGCTCGGCCGGCCCATCCCGCGCTACGCGGCCTTGGCCGAGCGGCTCGCGCGCATCGGGCGGCGGCTCGAAGCCGCGCGCTCTTTGGTGTGGCGGGCCGTCACCCTCGCCGACAACGGTGTGCCCAACGCCAAGGAGGCTTCGATGTCGAAGGCGGCGGCGGGCCAGGCCGCAATCTCGGCGTGCATCGAGGCCATCGAGATCTGCGGAGCCCACGGCGCACTGCGCGCCGAGGACGCGCTGCTCGAAAAGTGGTTCCGCGACATCAAGGTCTACGACATCTTCGAGGGCACCGGGAACATCCAACGGGTCGTCATCGCGAAGCGCATTTTGACCGATCTGCGCGCTTTCTAGGCCTGCACCTTGGAGTAGACTCGCGGCCCACCCATGGCCGACACCACCGCCTCGTCCGAGACAAGCTCCACCGAATCTCCGGCATCCGCGCCTCCCCAAGCCGCTGCCCCGAAGGGCCGCGAGCTCACCGTGCGCAGCGTCCTCGTGTCGGTCTTGGTGGCTGCGCTGATCGGCGGCAGCTACCCGCTCATCGTCCTCAAGCTCGGCTTCGGGCCCAACATCAGCGTGGTCAGCGCGTTCTTCGGCTACCTCGCGCTATCGGGCATTGGCTTTTTTACGGGCGTGCGCGCCAACAAGCTGGAGAACAACCTCATCCAAACCGCCGGCACGACGGCGGGCCAAATGGGGTTTATGTGCGTGCTGCTCGCGGCCTTCGACATGCTCAACGCGAAGGCCGATCTGGGCTTCAACATTCACCTTTCGGTGTGGCAGACCATCGCCTGGCTCACGGTTGCGGGGATGCTGGGCGTGCTGCTCGCGGTGCCCCTGCGCCGGCACTACATCGACGAAGAAAACCTACCCTTCGCCGACGGCGTTGCGGCCGCCGAGACCCTCACCGTTCTCGAAGACCCAAAGAAGGCGAAGAGCCGCGCGAAGGCCCTCGGCCTGGGCATCTTGCTGGCCTCGCTGCAAACCTGGTTTCAGCTTGGTTTCCCGGCAAAAATCAGGGTCTTGCCCGAGCAGCTCTTCTTCGGCGCTTGGGGCAAAGACATGAAAATGGGCATGAGCTACAGCCTGCTGTCGTTCGGCTCGGGCATGCTCATCGGCCTGCGCATCAACCTTTCGATGGCCCTCGGCATGGTCATCGCGTGGGTCATCGCGCCGCCGCAGCTCATGGCCCACGGCGTGATCAACGCGGAGACCTTTGGGGAGACCATTCGCTGGGTCATGTGGCCCGCGACGGGCATGATGGTGGCTGGTGGGCTCACCTCGCTCGCCCTGAAATGGCGGCTCGTCGCCAAGACGTTCACCTCGCTGCACGTGAAGGACCTGGCGAGCGACAGCGATTTTCCCATCCAATGGGTGGGGGCGGGCGTGCTTGGGCTATCCGTGATGCTGTGCGCGGTGCAGTACGTGAGCCTCGGGATGCCCGTGTGGGTGACCCTCGTTTCGTTGCTGCTCTCGGTCCCGCTCATGCTGGTCGGCATCCGCGTGCTCGGCGAGACGAACTGGGCGCCCATCTCCGCAATGGCGAACATGATGCAAGGCATCTTCGCGCTGCTCGTCCCCGGTCACGTTCCGACGAACATGATCGCATCGGGCATGAGCGGCACCGTGGCCGGCAACGGCGAGGCGCTGATGCAGGATTTCAAGGCCGGCAAGATGCTCGGCTCGTCCAACAAGAACCTCACGACGATGCAGCTCATCGCGGTCCCCGTGGGCTCCGTCGCGGTGGCCGTCATCTACCCCATCCTGCGCGACCGCTACGGCATTGTGGACACGCCCGGACACACGGCCGAGCTGTCCTCGCCGATCAGCGTCAAATGGGCTGGATTTGCCGAGCTTTTGTCGAAGGGGCTCGACGCGCTGCCGGCAGGATCGGGGACCGCACTGGCGGTCGGCGCGGGCCTCGGTGTGTTGATCGCGGTAGGCGAAACGCGATGGAAGAAGTACCTGCCTTCACCCACCGGTATCGGGATCGGCATGCTGATCCCGGGGCTCTACATGCTCCCCATGGTCGTCGGTGGCGTGGTGCAATACGTATGGAGCAAGCTCCGACCCGAGCACGAGGAAGCCTATTCGACGCCTCTTGCGTCCGGCTTCATTGCGGGCGAAGCCCTGATCTCCGTGATATTGGCGCTAATCGCCGCGAGCGCTCTGGCGTTCGGGCTTGATTTGGGCGAGTGAGAGCATCCATGAATCGACGTCGATCGCCTGGCCTGCTTCAGGTGGCTGTGGGTCTAACATGTGCGGCACTCTTGGCGACGAGCCCGCTGTTGCTCGGAGGTTGTGACGACGAGGAGACCGCGAGCAGCGACGCGGGGACCGATGGCTCGACGGAGGGCGGCACCGACGCGGGGACGGACGCGAAGAGCGACGCGGCAGACGCCGCTACGGACGCAGCCATCGATTCCGGTGTGCCCGCTGTGATCACGGGCATCCTCGAGTGCGACGACCTCATCAACGCCTACGGGAAGTGCCTCGATCGCAAGCCCGAGCTCAAGCGCGCCGATGAAATCATGTTCAACGTGCGAAAGACGAGCTTGCGCATCCAGGCCGCCACACCCGAGGGGCACGAGGGCGTGCTCAACCGTTGCAAGGCCCTGTTCCAAGAGCGCTACCGCGCCAACTGCATGCTTTAGCCATCGAGCGCGCGGCAGAGAGCCGGCGCTCCGCCTCGATTTGCGGCCCAGCGTCGGACGCCCGCGAAGCGTGATTTCGGCGAACTCCGCGCGCTAAGGGGCAAACTTGGCGACGAAGATGTCTTGATCCGCTCCCCCCGTGAGCACGGTCTCGCCGAAGGCCACGTCGCCCGCGATGATGCCTGTCATGTAGAGGTTGCCGAGGGGGCCCATCGCGAGATCCGTTGGTGCTTGCGCGAGTGGATCGCCAAATCCTTCGGCCCAGACGCTGGTGAGCGTGAGGTCGAAGCGACCAAGAAAGATGTCGCTCGATCCGGCTGACACGACGCCCGCGCCCAGCGGAATGGTCCCGAAATTGGTGGCCGCGACGAACACGTCGTTCTGCGCGTTGGTTACGACCGCCACACCGCCCTGATCCATCGTGTCGCCGAAGCTCTTGCTGAAAAGGTGGGCCCCGGCAGCGTCGTATTTGGCGAGGAAGGCCGTGGTCAAACCGGGGCTCATCAAGGGGCTCGCCGCGCCGAAGTCGGCCACGCCCTTGAATTGGCCTGTGATGATGACGTTGCCCGCCGCGTCGACCGTGACCTCACCGGGCACGTCGCCGTCGAGACCGCCGCCAAAACGCTTGGCCCACGCGATGTTGCCCGCACCGTCGACCTTCATGAGGAAGATGTCGTCGGCGCCCGCGGAGGTGAGCACGGTGGCGCCAAACGTGACTGTTCCTGCGAATCGCCCGGCAACGTAGACATTTCCGGCGGCGTCGATGGCAACGCTGTGGGCCCTTTGTTCCACCGCATCGCCAATGCGCAGGCTCCACAAGTGCGTGCCGTTGCTCGTCAGCTTGGTGACGCACACATCGAAGGCCCCTGCGCTGATCAGGGGTGAGCCCCCAAAGGCGATGGCCCCCCCGAAGTAGCCGACCAAAATGACGTTATCGCCGGTGTCCACGGCCACCGCGCCGACGTGATCTTCGGCGCCCGAGCCAAATCGCTTCGTCCACACGGGGTTGCCCGAGGCATCGAGCTTCGCGAGGAACATGTCGTTCAGGCCCGCGCTGGCCAGGGCACCCAACCCCAAATCGACGTTGCCCAAGAAGTCGCCGGCGACGAGGATGTTGCCGGCGGAATCGCTGGCGACCGACAGAGCCGCCTGATCGGAGGCGTCGCCGTAGCGTTTGCTCCACTTGTGACCGAAGTTCGAGTCGAGCTTGGTCACGAATGCATCGGTGCCCCCCGCGCTGGTCAGCACGCCGCCGCCGAAATCCGCGGATCCACCGAGCTTGCCGACGACCACGACGTCGCCATTGACATCGACGTCGATGGATTGCCCGGCCTGCGAGCCGACGTCGCCGAAGCGCGCCGCCGCCAAACGGCCACCCGGGCACGGCGGGCCCGCGCTTCCGTCGCAGTCTTCGTCAGCCGAGGTCGCGCAGTCTTCGGTGGTTGGCAGGACCTCGCCCACGCAAGGGCCGTAGTTTCCCATGTTGTCGCAGGTGGCGACGCCGTCGGCGCACACGCCCACGCTCTGAGTGCCCGCAGGCCCCGTGTAGCAGGGCATAGTGTCGCCTAAGTTACAAGCGGGTCCGCCGCCGGAGCCGCCCTGGCCAACGCCACCTGTGCCGCCCGTCCCACCGGTTCCGCCCGAGCCGCCTGGGCCCGCTCCCCCGCCACCTTGTGCCAAGCCGCCCATGCCGCCGCCGCCGTCGGCGCCGCCTTTGCCCCCACCGCCCATGCCGCCATGCCCACCCACGCCGCCGCCGCCGCTTGTGGCGGTCGACGTGGTGGTCGTGGCTCCGCCGCCGCTCGCGGTGGAGGTCGATGTCGGATCGGGCGCCGGATCGTCGTAGGGCTCAATCAAGACGCAGCTCGACGCCAACGCGAAACCAAGCACGCCGATCCCGCTGGCGACGGCGCGCACGTCGGTCCCCATGCGGCGTTTCATAGCGAGCCCTCGGCAACGAGACCGCCCCCACGACCGTCGACCCAGGGCAGAAAACGAACCGAGGATTGCGCCGTGGAGCCCCGCGCGCTGGAGGCTTCCGGGGGTCCATCCGGGCCCGAAGAGAACAGCAGGTAGACCGTCACCCCCGCAGCGACCGCAGCCGCACCGGTCAAAACGGTGCTCACAAGCGCGAGGCTCTGGCCTTCGTCGCGCAGGGCCTCCCGGTCTTGAAGCGACCCCGGTTGGGGGTTGTCGTTCGCGGCCTGGTAATCTTCGTGCTTCGAGTGGGCAAGCAACCCCGTCACCGTTGCGCCAGCGCCAAGACCCAGCGCGATGCCCCCAGCGACCCACACCCCCGCGCCCGTCCCTTCGTCGGCAGGCGGCGGAGGCGGTGAGGAGCTCGACGCGCTGGTGGTCGGCGTGGTGGGCACCGTGGTCGCGACGACAGGCGCTTTCTTGCTGCCGAGAACGGCGCGCACGCTCTTTTCCTCGCCGGCCGCGATGTCGACCACCTGGCTAAACGTGTCGCTGTAGTTTTCGGCGCGGACGACCACCGTTCGCTTGCCCGGATCGATCAACATCCGCGTGCCGAGCAGCGCCGCGGAAATTGGGCGACCGTCGAGCTCCAGCGCGACACCGCGCGCGTCCGCGGGCACCGCGACCACGAGGTGGGGTATTTTGACGCGCAATTGTTGGGCGCCCGTACGGGCCTGCGCGGCGACGTCTGTACGCTGCTGCTTTTCGGCCTCGAGGGCCGCTAGGTCGAAAGCGTTGACAGCCTCGACCCAGTGCCCGACGCGCTCTTCGCACACCGCGATGCGGTAAAGCAGCACCGGAGAGACCGTGATTTTCTCGATGCGGCGGTAATTCGCGAGGGCACCAGCGAAGTCGCCTTGATCCTCGAGCTTCAACCCTTCATCGAACAGTTGTCGCGCCGTGCTCAGCTCCTCGGCCGTCGGCGGTCGGGGCGCGGCGGGCGCAGGCGCCGGCTGGGCCGATGAGGATGTCGCCAGACAGAGGAGCGTAACGGGCAGCGCAAGCACGCCAAGTCGGCGTCGAAGGCGATCGAGCGCGTTCGTGCAAAGAGCAAGTTGCATTCGGTGGCGCGCAGGATAGCGCACCCCGCGCCCGGACCCCAAGTTGCGACGCGAAATGACCGGCAGGTTGGCCGGCCCACGGTTGGCTTGGAACGAGCCTCGTCCTTGAGCGGCGGGCCGGCTTCTGCAATGCTCGACGCGTGCAAAACGCCGAGGTCGGACTACCGCGCATGGAGTCCGAGCCGCCGCCTTCATCCGAGAGCAGTCGCCTCACGCCAGCCTATGGAACGCTTGGCGCTGGCTACAAGCTCGGTCGCTACGAGCTCTTGCTACCCATCGCGCAGGGCGGAATGGCGGTCGTTTGGGCGGCGCGCATGCGGGGCAGCCACGGCTTCGCGAAGATTGTCGCGGTGAAGACGATGTTGCCGGCCCTCTCCGGCGACCCGCATTTTCAGGAGCTTTTCCTCACCGAGGCGGGGCTCGCCTCGCGCATCAAGCACCCCAATGTCTGCGAGATCTTCGACCTCGGCGAAGAGCACCACGTGCTCTACATCGTCATGGAGTGGATCGATGGGGAGAGCCTCTCGACGCTGCTATCGACGTGTAGAAAACAGAAGCGCACAATCCCCTTTTCGGTCGCCACCAAGCTCGTTCTGGACGCCGCGAAGGGGCTCCACGCGGCCCACGAGCTGCGCAACGACGCCGGCGAAATGCTGGGTCTCGTGCACCGGGACGTGTCACCGCAGAACATCCTCGTCACCTACGACGGCCAGGTAAAAATCGTCGATTTTGGCGTCGCCAAGGCCGTTGCGCGGAGCGAGAACCAGACGACGAAGAGCGGCCATGTGAAGGGCAAAGTGCAATACATGGCGCCGGAGCAAGCGTTCTGCGACGCCATCGATCGCCGCACCGACGTCTTCACGCTGGGCATCGTGCTCTACCAGCTCACGACGGGGGTGCACCCGTTCCGCGCTGAGAACGAGCTCGCGACGCTCGCGCGGATCACCGCGCCCGAGCCGGTGACACCGCCCGAGACTCTGATCAAGGGCTTCCCGCGCCTGCTCAGCGTGGCGATCATGAAGGCCCTCGCGAAGGATCCCGCCGAGCGATTCGCGACCATGGCCGAGCTCGCACGGGAGCTCGAGACCGTCGCGACGAAGCTCGCCGCCCTTGGCGACGATGAGAGCGTCGCGGGATTCGTGCGGCAAACACTGGGCGATCGGGCCGCCGAGCGGGCCGCCGCCATCAAAGACGCGCTGCGCGACGCCGACGCGCGCACGGTCCAACGGGGCACCTCGACAGGCGCCGCCCAAGCCGAGTCGGCCCCTGAGCCCGCCGAACAGGGGGTCAGCGGCGTCCTCGAAATCGAGCCCGCAGCGAAGTCGAGCGCGGGTCGACGCACCACCGCTGTCGCCGTTGGGCTTGCGGTGCTCGTCGGGCTCGGTGTGATCGCCCTCGCCGTGCGCCCCGAGCCACAGAGCGCAGCGCCCGCGGAGCCGCCGGCTCCAACGGCGACGGTGAAGGCCCAGGAGACCGTTTCACCTCCAATCATTCCCGCCCCCGAGCAAACGGCGCCCAGCGCCGCCCCCGCTGCGTCGGCGACGGCCCCGCCTGCGGAGACTGCGGCCGTCGCACCGAAGGCGACCGCTCCCAAGGCGCCGAGGGCAACAACGACGAGCAAGCCGACATCCACTGGCAAGGCCCCCGACATGCGCAGGCCCGACTTCTAATGATCGAAATCTCCTTTTTTTTCCGGCCCGCAGAGGTGCAACGTGGCTGAGACGGGCCCCAGTGTTTCCACGTCGCTGTTCCTCGAGAGCGCGGAAAGCCTCGCGGCTCGCCTCGAAGCGCACGGCTCGGACGTCGCTCAACAAATGGCGCGCGACGCGCGCGAGCTCGCCGCGCGATTTCGTAGTTGGGAAGTCGTCGCCCCCGCCCGCAACGACCGCGTGGTGAGCATCCAGCAGCTCTTCGATCTCAACCGCAGGGCGCTCGATTTTCTGTCCACGGGGCGCCCCCCGAGCACGCCGCCCTAGGCGCGGTTCGCCAGCGAGAGCGGGACCGCTTCGAGCCTGGGCTCGCGCGATGTTCGACGGATGAGGTCTAGCCCGCGTCGGTCTCTTGGGTGGGCGCGTAGAACGACAAACCGCGGACGTTCTCGTCGATACGCAGAGGCTTGTTCACGGGCGCGAACACGCGTTGTTCGCAATCGAGGCGCTCGCAAATTCGGCACGTGACGCCCACCGAGACCACGGCGCTCGGATTCTCGAGGGCGATGCCGTCGGCGTACACGAGGTGCTTCGCGTGGCGAGACTCGCAGCCGATGCTGATGGCGTGCATGGTGTGCGGCGCGAGGTACCCGCCGCGATCGCTGCGCACCGTCCGCGCGATGCAAAAGTACGTCGCTCCGTCGGGCATTTGCGCGAGCTCCACGCGGATCATCCCCGGCGTATGGAAGGCCGCGTGCACGTTCCAGCGCGGGCAACATCCGCTGTAGCGCGGGATGCGCATGCCCGAGCCGCTGTAGCGCTTCGAGATGTTCCCCGCGACGTCGACACGAATGAAATGGAACGGAACCCCTTCGTTTCCCGGCCTGCGCAGCGTCGTGAGGCGGTGACAAACCTGCTCGAAGCTCGCGCGAAAGCGGTGCGCCAGAAGCTCGATGTCGTAGCGCTCGGCCCGCGCCGCTTCGAGAAACGGCTTGTAAGGCATCAGCATCGCCGCCGCGAAGTAGTTGGCGAGGGCCACGCGTCCGAGCGCGCGCGAGTCGCTCGTGGTGAGCGACGAGTCCTCCGTCAAGCGATCCAGGAGCGCGGACTGGGTGAGCAGCGCGACCTGATGAGCGAGCTGAAAACGCCGCGTTCTCGGCGGCAAAATCTCCGACAACGTGATCAGCCGCCGGTCCTGATCAAAGCGCCGCATGGCCTTGCGCTCGTCGCTCGCGCGCACCACGCGCACGTCGATGCCGTGCTCTTTGTCGAGGTAGCGACCGAGCGCGCCGTACACGCTCTCATCGGTCACGCGCGCCTTTTGCCACAGCTCTTCGGCGGCCTGCTCCACCTCCTCGAAGTAGTTGTTGTGCCGTTGAATGAAGTCGCTCACCTCTTCGGCGGGCTGCGGTGCGCCGAGGCTCTGCCCCTCCCCTGCGACCACCTCGGCGAGCGACTCCGCCGACGCGAGGGCGCTGCGATAACCGCGATAGAGCGTGAGCACCGCACGGGCGAGGTTCGGGCTTTCGTTCGCGAGATCGCGCAGGTCGGCGTTGGTCAGCCCGTGGTTGTCGAAGAGCGGATCCCCAAACGCTTCGAGCAGCTCCGACGCCAAACGTGCGTCCCCCGACGAGGCGAACGCGCCCACGTCGAGGTCGAACATCTCGGCGAGCTTGATCAACATCGGCGCCGTCAAGGGCCGCTTGTCGTTCTCGATCAGGTTCAGGTAAGCCGGCGAAATACCGAGCTTCTCGGCCAATGCGGCCTGCGTCATGCGTCGTTGCCGGCGAATCGCGCGCACTTTGGCGCCGAGCACGGGGGCCGTCTTCGTGACCATCGGGGACCTGGCGTTGATAATATTTACACCTTTACAACGTGTAAACAATTTACATCGACAAGCATTACAGGCACAAAATACGCTAACTGTTGACGTGCTGCTCGCGAAGTTTCACAAGATGTGTGTAACGACGCGCAGCGTTAGAGCGAAAGAGAGCCCGTGACTTCAACCTTCCAGCTCCTCGGTCCTCGCCTCGACGAAACCATCCTCTCCGATGAGGCGCTCGCGTTCGTCGCTGACCTCTCCTCGCGCTTCGGCGCTTCGATCGCCGCGCTGTTAGAGAAGCGCGCCGAACAAAAAAGCCGTCTCGACGCCGGCGAGAAGCTCCACTTCTTGCCCG
>CAYLJT010000152.1:0-12690 GCA_964383995.1 uncultured Polyangiaceae bacterium | reverse complement strand
CTCGGTGAGTCGCGGATCACGTCAAGCGTCCGGACCAAACTAGCCGTTGAAGGGCGCCAATGCCACAGCCGCCCGATCTTGTCGTGGGAGCTAATCGACACGAGAAGGTCACCATCCAGGCTCATTTGGACTTGTTCAGCCGGGGTATCAAGCCTTTTGTTGATGATGTCGACTTGCTTCATTGTAGAGAGGTTCCACGTTGACCAATCGTCTTTAGTTGCAACCAGTATCTCGTCTCCCTTCCCAGTCCAGGTCAACGCCCTGACATCCTTTGCCGGAAGCGTACCTAGCACGAGGCCGGTTTTTCCTTCGATGATGCCTACCATTTCTTGGGTGGCCACTGCTATTCTAGTGTCAAATGGGGAGGCCGCATAGTGGCTCGCCCTGATCAAATAGAGCACCTCGCGAGTTGATACGTCCCACGCGACTACGGTGCGCGGTGGAAAGCTCTCTCCTTCGCGTGTCAATTGCGGCGCGCTCACGGCTATTCCGAAAAGCAGGGATCCATCGGCCGAGAACCCAAGATCCCGCGTTTCAATTGACTTGCCGTCAACGAGGTACTCAGCCGAGCTTCCGGGAGACTGGTCTAACGACACGAACGTCCTGCCGAACGCGGAGCAAGCTAGTGCGTCGTTTCCCGGGGCGAACGCGAGACCGAGGACAGCGGAATCGTGGTATGCGAAGTATTTTTCGTCTTCGTACGCCGAGATGTCAACCCCCGTCAATTTGCTCTCATCAATGTTCCAAATCATGGGCGGGACCTCTCCGCCACTGAGAGGGCCCCCCGCCAAGGCTATCATACGTCCGTTGTTTGAGAATGAAAGAAGCCCCAGGGCGATACCCCGCTCGTGACTTACGTCTTGGCGAAGTAACGTACTCCCCGTAACCGCAGAGCTCACCTCAAAAGACGTCCCCCAGAAGCCCAGCGCGGCTCGGCTTCCGTCCTTCGAGAGAGCGCTAGTCATGGCCCTTCCTCCGCCAAGCACGTATGCCATGGGTCCCTTGGTTCGCGCTAATAGACCTGCCCGAATGGCCTCCTCGCGCGATTCGACGCCCATTTCGGGGGCCGCTGCAGCCCGCAGCAGGGCCAAAGCTTCCAGCGGTTTTCCGTCCGACTCCATGCGTTCGGCCTCGGCGACTAGGGCCCTTCCTTCAGCTATCGATCGACTGCTGCGCTCCGCCCGCCAGAGCTGTGCAAACGCACCGGCCACCACAACCGAGGCAAACACGACCGCAGTGACGACTACCCGTGCTCGTCGAGTCTTGGCGCTTGCTTCTCTTCGCGCCGAGCGCAGAAATTCTACGGCACCCGGCGGGACTGGGCTGATGCCATCGAAATAGGCCAACTGCGCACCGCGCGGCAGACCATCGACGGGACGGCCCGCGGTCTCCCAAGCGTGGGCAGCGCCCTCAAGCGCTTCTCTTCGCTCGAACAGCTGCCGGTCCTCGACAATCCACTCTCTAAGTGTGCCCCAAAGGGTGAGTAACGAATCGTGGACCAGGTCAACGTTGTGTTCAAGATCTCGACCGGGAGTTACAACCACCAATCGCCCACCAACTGGATCGTCACCGCTCGAAGGACCGCCAGAAAGCCTGGCGAGGATCTCAGCGGCTTCTTTGCCGTTGCCCGCGGCGGCAAGGGCGACGTTCTGGGTGATCGTTCGACGAAAACCCTTCCCGGTGCGATCCACCCTCACGAGCGCCATCAAGAGCCCCCGGGCTCGCCCGCGACCGGCCGGCCCCAAGGATGCCAGCAACGCGTCGGCGGTGCGGGTCAGCGCGCCTCCAACTCCACCAAGCCCGTCATAGGCTACTCGCGTCAAGAACTCCCCATCCCGGCGATACCACAGGAGCTGCAATACATGAGCAAGCAGGGGCAGCGCATTGGCCGAAGACGCTGTGTCCGTCACAAGTTGCTCGGTCAGTCCGGGCTCGATTCGGAGCCCGGCGACTCGCGCGGGGCCTTCAATAGCCTCCTTGATACCAAGTGCAGTCATCGGACCCAGGTAGTAACGACTGACACGTTCGGTGTTCAGAAGCGCCGACAGGCCCGGGAGCTGTTCCATTTTGTCAAGAAAGTCCGACCGTATGGTTGTCAGCAAGTGCAAGCGGATGTCCTGATCGCTCAATGCAGTAACCAACGATTCATCGAACCGTGTCAAGTTGGTCCTGGCAGCATCGAACGTGAACACTTCTTCGAACTGGTCCAGCACCAGAAGGAGCCCGGCCGGCCCTTCGCGAGGCTGATGCTGGTGAAAAAAGTACCTCAAACCGTGGCCGTCGGCCTGCATTTCCCGCAGGAGGACGCGAAGGGTCCAGTCGGAGGGGAGTACGTCCTTGAATGCGTGGTAGAGTGCCTCTGCGAGACTCAGCAATGGGTCGTGGCCCGGTCTCACCACCGCGACGCGCACGTTGGAAGGGACGCCCACCACCCACCCTCGGCGAAGCGCCGGAATGAATCCAGCAAGGGCCACGGAGGTCTTGCCAGCGCCCGAAGGCCCCTCGATTTGCAGCCACTGTCGATGACCATGTTGGGTTCGGCCGAGCCGCTCGCACAGCTCACGTATCTCGACGTCGCGTCCAAAAAAGAGCTGTCCGGCCGCGTCGTCGAAAAACAATAGTCCTGGGAATGGACACTTGCCCACCTCGGCGCTCAGCGCAGGACCCTTGGGGGCTCCGGCCTGTATCGCCACTGCGAGCGGGTAATAGCCTCCCTCCGCTCGCTGAAAGGGATCTTGTGGCAGTGCTAATGCCTGAAAAGTGGCCAGAAAACCATCGAGCCGATCCGGTCCAGTCTTGTCACTGACGAGTGGTATGATCTGAAACCGTTGCCCTTTGCGCTGCCGCTCGAAATGAAGTCGCAAAGCATACTCAAGCTCGGCGCGAACCCAGCCTTCGATGGGACGGGCGCCGACGAGCAAGAGGTAGCCCGAGGATTTCTCGAGCCCGGCTTCGAGCTGGGCCACCCAGGAGTGACCTGCCGGTACCGTCTCGGGTAGCGCACTGCACCAAATGTTGAGCCCTGCGCCGATGAGTCCCCTCGCAACCGCCCCAGCCAGCTCGGCGTCGGTTCCGGCGTGGCTTAGGAAGTACAGGCCACCTGGTCTGTCAGCAGTCTCCACACTCGTGCCAGCAGTTTGCTCCGGTTCGTTCATTCCTCACCCCTCCTCCTCCTCAACGCCCACCCGCGCACGCGCGACCACGCCGCTTCTCCGCTCCTCCTCCGCGCGCACGCGGTTGAGCTCGATCAGTCGCGCGAGCACTTCGTCTCGGACATCGTCGGGCCAGCGGTAGCGGTAGGGCTTGCGCTTGCGTTTTTTACCCCCCTCGTCCTCTTCGTTGTCCTCGCCGTCGTCGTGGTCGAGCAGAAACTCGCAGTCGATGGGCACATCGCTCCAGCCGTAGGCATCGAGCACCGCCCGGTCCATCTCGGCATGCAGCGCTCGCAGCTTCTTGATCGCGGCAGACCGTTCTTCGGGGTCATGAAAGCGGTTGTAGGTCTTGGTCAAACCCTCGTTGTTCTCAACCATCAAGCCCGCGCGGTATTCGTAGTAGGCCTTGCCCGCCGCTTCGATGGCCGCGTTGGTCTCCCACCCCGCGGGAAAAGGGAAGGTCTCGAAACAGTCGGAGGGCGTGTAGCGAAGGTCGTCCTTCATCGACGAGGCAAAAAAGCGGGTCCATGCCTCGTGGGCGCGGGATTGGAGGACGGCGAAGGCGTTGGCGTGATCGAAGGCGAAGACGACGAGCTGCTCGGAGTACACCATCGCCGTTGGCAGGAACGAAAACGCCGCATACTGCGTAACGCGGGCAATGGCCAACACCCGCGGCATGCCATGAATGGCTTCGTAGAGCTCCTGTCGCAATCGCTCAAAGTGCCACCAGGCAGCGGTAGAGTGGCTCCCGCGACTTCCGCGGACCTTGGCTTCAACGACGGTCATCAAGTCCGGCCAGCCCCTGGCTTCTTCCTCGCTCATCTGTCCAAAGTTGATTACATACCGGTGGTTCGCGTGGGTAGGGCTTGAGTTAAACTCCTCTCCACCGAGGTACGAGAAGATCTTTGCCGCGTTCTTGGGGTTTCCGCGGATAAGACGTTCCATGTCTGCAAGGCTGTTTGCACGCCGCTTCTTGTCGGTGTCGTCGAACGTAAATCCGGCACCCAAAACGATGCTGCCCTGAAACCCCTTGCCTTGATTCTCCGCGAGCGGTGCCGGGTCGTCGTCGATGTCGTTCGCGACCAGGAACGCGGAGATACGTGGTACTTCACGTCCGTCGAGCGCTGACTTCAGAGGCATGCCGCCGCGTTTGACGTGGACAACGCTGACTACCACGGCCGCTGCCCCGGGCCATTTGTAACGACGATGGGCGGCAAAAATGGCCCCGCCGTGCTGTACAATCCACCTCAGCCCGGTTCCACGAGTATCGCCTTGCGCAATTGTGTTGGTTGCAATCAAACCAAACGTACCGCTGTCCCGCAGCAGCACGAAAGCCCGTCGGAAAAAGTGAGCGCTGAGATCCGCGTTGCCGTGAGACCCTTCGTGGAGCGACTTCAACCATTCGATGTAAAAGGGTCCTCCCGTCCGGAGCAGGGTGTTCTTGCCCGCGAACGGCGGGTTCCCAACAAACGCGTCAAACCCTCCGTTGTCCCGTACAAACACCTCTGGAAACTCGAGCTCCCAGTGGAACGGCGTCACGGGCGGAACGAGCCTTTCCAGCTCCCGCGCTTCTTCCGCCAATTCATGGCTTGTCCGCCTCCCAGACAAGAAGGGCTCCACCACGGCGTCAGCCAGCGCTTTCCTCTTCTTTTCCCTCGCTGCGTCTTTCTTTTCCGAGAAAAATGCCAACACAGCAAGGTCCGCGATGGAGCGGAAATCAGCCACCGCTTCTTCGGCTTCTTCCAACAGAGCCGCCTTCAAGGCCACATCGGTAGAATCACCCAGCGCGTGAATCTCCCCACGCTTCTGCTGCACGGCCTTCATCGACGTGATCAACCGCGGGCGCAGCAACAGCGACGGTTTGGCCGTATTCTTCCAATCGAAACAGGCCGTCTGCTCTTGTGTCAACCCCACCAACGAATCGCCTTGGCGCAACGCGTGGTCCAAAAAGGTGAAGGGATGATCCTTTGCCAACGTAAACAACCACAGGGACAGCTTGGCCAAATCCACCGCAAAAGGGTTCTTGTCCACGCCGTACAAACACCGCTGGGCCACCAGACGCCTGGCGTGCAGCACCTGATCTTCGTCGGGCGGAATCGGCGGCACACCCCCGTGCACCTCCCAGGCTTGGTTGAGGGCATCCGCCAAAAAACGGCACGATTCCACCAAAAAAGCACCGGACCCCATGGCGGGATCACACACCCTGAGCGACAAAATCTGCTCCACCGCGGGCGTCTTGCCCCCAGCCAATGCGTCGAGCTGGGGCTTCAACGTGGTGCGCACAATCGGCTCGGTCAGCTCGCGCGGGGTGTAGTGGCTGCCCGAGCTGCGCCGCTCTTCCGTGGGTTGTAGATACAACGCACCCGCGTTCCAAACCTCCGGATCCAACCCCTTGCGCTTGACAACCTTCTTGCCCAGAGCGGCCACCAGCCCCGCTTCGTCTTTGGCCGCCTTCCAGGCTTTGAGCGACGCGTCGGACAGCTTGCATTCGGCCGCAATCAGCACCTTGTCGCGACCTGCTTCGGGCTGCTTTAGCACCGCATCCAGATCGATGACCACTTGGTGGGGCGAAACGGCCACCGAACGACCCGCGGCCTCTTCCAGCGTAAAGCCCATCATGGCTTCGTACACCGAGCCAATCTGCTCCACCTCCAGCGCCCGATACGAAAGCCTCTCGCCGTCGAGATAAAGCAGCAAACTGAGCACCTCGTAGATGACGCCGTCGGAAATCAAGGGCACCGTCAACGCTTCGTCGCTGACCCGAAGGGCCTTGTGCAGCCTGCCTTCCAAGAAGGGGAAGGCGTCGGGATCGAACAGGCGCCCCGCCCGCGCAGGGATGCTCAAATCTTCGGCTTTGGCTCCGTCGTGGAGAATCCGAAACAACGTCAACAGCCGAGACCACGCGCCATAGCGCGCCTTCATGGTGCCGGGGTAGCGACCGGCGTCCTCGCGCAGTTGCTCAAAAAGACCCGTCACCGAATAGCCGTCCAGATAGAGCGAGGTCTGGGGCAACAGCGCCCGATCTTCGGCGTACAGCACGAACACCAAACGCATCAACGTTGTCAGCAAGCCACCGTAGACGTGGGCCTTGTCCTCGGCCAGCAGGTCTTCGAGCAGCTTGCCTCGGCCCCGCGGGTCGGCGTCGCTGGCAAGCTGAAAACCTCCCAGAAGGGCCTTCAACGCGGCAAGCACCTGCTCGGCCAGCTTGGTGGACACGGTGCTTTGGTACTTGCGACTCTCCTCCAAAATGGCCGGCAGGCGGGCCTCTTTGGGCCCCGCAAACAAGCGGTCCGCGTGCAAAAGCATGATGAGACCCGACAAAATGGGCCTCCCCAACACCTCACACATCGCTCGCACAGGGAAGCTGATGTGCCCCGGCGTCTCGGCGCGGGGAGCGTAAACCAGGCGAATCGCCGCGCCATTGAACAGAATGCCAATGTGAACCCCGGTGTCCCGCAACAAACGCTCAAAGCGGGTTTGGGGACTGGCACGGAAACCACCACCATCGGCCTTGTCGGCGGGCAAACTGTCCAGATCGCTGCGCAGAGGCTCTTGCCGCACAAGGAGCAGCGCTCGCTCCGGCTGATCTGCCGCCATCACCACGTGGGTGGGAGACAAAGTCTCCCGTTGCTCGGGCAAATGCACCGAAAAGCGGGCATCGTCAGCTGCGACGGGCAGCAAGTCGGTGGGCCGAAAGCCCAACACCTCTTCGCAAAAGGGACCGAGGTCGGTCAACACCACATCGTCGGTCTGACCCCAGTTTTCTGCGATGGCCTGACGCAAATCTTTGGGCTTGGCCGTTAGCAGCGCGAGCAACGCGTTTTGCGCGGGCACCACGTCGGTGCTAGGGAGCACTTGGGCAGCAACCAGGGCAGGGGGCGATACCACGATGCCCACGCGCTGGTCTTCGAGCAAGCCAAGCCACGTCTTGTGGGCGAAAAGATTGGGATCCTGAGGCCTTCGACCCCGCGCTCTACCATGCGTTGCCATCAGCCTGTCCTCGGCCAAAGGTAAACCAAACCCAGGGGGTCGAGGCGCCGCGCTCGAACCGCGTAGGTGTTGGCAATGCGTTGGGGCTCGGACACCAGCTCGGCCTCAATCGAACGCAGACGGTCCGACCAAAAGTTGCGTTCCGCTGCGCTTTGCCGCCGTTCCAGCTCGTTAAAGGCCAGCTCTTGTTGCGGATTGTCGTGGTGTTTGCGGATGCGGGCGAGCTGTGTTTGAAGCACCTTGTGAATGTCAGCCCCCTCCTTGGCGGCGCGCTTGGCAAGGTCTTCCTCGGCACGTTTTCCGGTGGCGTCACTTCGCGAGGTAAGAGCCGGAAGAAGCTCTTCCACATCGCGTTCCGCGCTGGCAGAAAGGGCCCTTCGCAGCCCCTCGTGGGGTGCCTCGGCGCGGGCAAAACCGTCGTCCATCTGCCGAAGAATGGCGTCATGGTGGTCCATGCCAAGGACCCGCAGCTTGCCTTTCCTTGCCTCGGGCGCACTCCAGGGCGCGGCCACCAGAATCACCTCCTCGTGAAGCCGCGACGCGTTTTCACCGTACAAACCGAGGCGTCCGAGGAGCACCACCTTCGGCTCTGCCTCATCGACCAGCACCGCCGAGGCGCGTGCCAGGTCGTGGTAGAGAAAGCCCTGCGAGCGAAAGCGCCCCAAAAGGCGCTGCACAATCCGATGCTCCAGATGCAGGTGCGTCACCTCGGCATCCAGGCGCCCCGTGTCTTTGAACACCACAGGGGCGAGCGTGGCCTCGCGCCGCCAAGCGTACTTGTCCTCGTCGGGCTTTCGTTCGGGTCGGCGCAACGCATCCAAAAGGTCGGCCCAACCCGGGTCTCCGCCCGACCGCTTGTCGAGGGCAGGGAAGGCGTAGGCACCCTCCGGAACAGGCTTGCCCGTATGGAGCTTGTCGCGCTTTGGATCCAGGGGCAGCAGGGGCTCGGCGCCCAAAAGCCGAAGCCCTTCGGACAGGGTCCGCGCTAAGTCGCCCTCCCGAAGGCCCAGGTGCACCCGCGACTCTTCCAGCAAAGAACGCAGGGTTTCGAGCTGCTTTTCCAGGTAGACGCGACGCTCCCTCGCGGCCTCCAGCTCGTCGGGCCCATAGACACCTTTGACGGCTCCGATGGCGCTGCAAAGGGCCGCAGCTTGCGGGAGTGGAATGCCCTTGGCAAGCAAGCGTAAAAGCTCCGCCTCAACCACCGCTCCCAAACTGCCAAGCTCGCGCTGAATGGTGCGGGTCTTGTCTACCAACACTTCGAGCACGCGGTCTTCGGCGCGCTGGGCAAACACGAAATAGTGGCAATTGACCACCTTTTCGCGCTGCAACTTGCGGTCGATGCGCCCGTTGCGCTGCTCCATGCGGCTCGGATTCCAGGGTACATCGAAGTGAAATAGGTCGGCGCAGTGGCTTTGAAGATTGACACCCTCGCGGGCGGCGTCGGTGGCAATCAACACGCGGACAGGGTGCTCGTCGGGGTCTCCATTAAAGGCCTTTTTGATGGCCTCACGCGTTTCATCGTCGGTGATGCCCCCGTGAAACACCTCGATGCGCTCCTCGGCCCGATCGGTAAAGGCGATGGCAGCCGCGAGCTGCTCTTCGAGATACCGCTTGGTGTCGGCGTATTCGGTGAAAATCAGCACCCGCGCGGCGTGCTCGCGACCCTGACAGCGATTGAGCCAGGTGGGTGGACTCGACGGACGAACGCCGCGTTCGGGAAGGGTCGGACAAAGATGCTGGCGAATCCAACCCACCAGGTGCGCAATGCGCGCGTCCGGCACGTTGGCATGGGCCTCCGCCACGTCGATCATGGCGTCCAAAAGGGCGAGCTCTTGGGCCTCGATGTTCTCCGAACATAGCTCGGTGGCCATCGCGACCTGCGTCGCGTCTTCGCGCGCCAGCTCTTCTTCGCTGAGGCGGGCCCGATCATCGTCCGCACCCGGGGCCTCACGGAGCAGCTCGAGCTGGGTAGCAGCGGCCAGCTTGGGCGGAGCCAACCCCTTTTTCTTACGGGCTTCGAGCAACGACGTGCGGTGGTGGAGAAGGGTGCAGCGGAGCGCCTCGATCGATGACAACAACCGTTTTTGCAGAGAGATGTCCAACAGTCCCGCCGCCGCCTGGGCGCTGCGCGTCGCCCCTTCGAGCCGCTTTTCGCGGAGTGAGCGGTACTGTTGCAGCATGCGCGAGAGCACCAGCTCGGGGGCGTCGTTGGGCAGACCGTCGATCGTGATTTGCTTGACCTCCCTTTGGGGAAACTCGACGTTGACGTCCCGCAGGTCGGTCTTGAGGCGCCGAACCATGACCGGGTCCAACTGCTTTTGCGGGTCTTCCAAGGGGATGCCGCGCGTAAACCGCTGTGGATCGAGGACCTCGAGCAGCGCCGTAAAGCTGTTGGAGTGGCCGTTGTGGGGAGTGGCCGAAAGAAACAAGCGATGCTCAAACAGCTCGGCCAGCTCGCGCACGGCGCCCGTCAGCTTGGAATCGATGGCATAACGGGCCCCACTCGCTGGAGCCGCGTTGTGGGCCTCGTCGAGGATCAACATGGCCCCAGCCCCGTCTTTTTTCAGACAGGCGCGCAGGGGCGCCACGTACGCTTCGTCTCGGACAAGGGCATGGGAGATGATAAACAGGTTGTGGGTGAGCCAGGGGTTGACAGAATAGCCCCTTTCGCGCCGCTTGTTAGCCACGTACTCGCGGTCGAGCACCACGAATGAGAGGCCAAAACGAGCCTCCAGCTCATCTTGCCATTGGAGCACCACGGAGGGCGGAGCCGCGACCACCACCCTGCGGACCCGCTGCCGCATCAACAGCTCGCGGAGAATCAAGCCCGCTTCGATGGTTTTGCCAAGCCCCACGTCGTCGGCAATAAACAGGTTGACACGGGGCAAAAGCAGCGCCTTGCGCAGGGGCTCGAGCTGGTAGCTCAGTAGCTCGATGCCCGCACGAAGGGGGGCCTGGAGAAGTCGCGGCCGGGTCGACGTAACGCAGTTCCAGCGCTGGGCGAACACGTAGGCCGCGAACGTTCGCGGGTCGTCGAGGCCCTTTGTCGCTACCTGGCGAAACGTGGCCGCGTCCACAACGCGAGCGTCCACTTCGCTTTGCCAAAGCACCGAAAGACGGGAGCCCTGGGCGTCTTCGTCGAGGCACGACAGGTGAACCACATCGCTGAGGCCGGCGGCGCCTTTGGCGACATCGTCGACGAGGTAGAGCCGGGAGCGAACGCGAACGAAGTTGCCAGGCTGGGGGGTGACGGACACGGCGGCATCTTAGCCGGGTGAGGGGTGCGTGGGGCAACGTGAAGTTGACCTCTCCCCGGGGTCATTCCGTTATCGGCTGACGCGCATGGTGGTAGATCCGAATCACGAAAAGTACCGTGTTGGTTCGCTGGTAGTAGATGCGGAAAGACCGAACGGGCCAGCTTCGGACGCGTGGCCCCGCAAGGAGCACCGTTTCCGGGCCCTCCAGCTCCCCTGAGGCAATACGCCGGATGACCGCCCGGATGTCTTCGTAGAGCACCCTAGCGGCTTTGGGATTTCGAGCGCTGACGTATTCGACGGCGCTGAGGACGTCGCGTGCGGCGTCGGCGGAATAACGAACTTTCACGCGGGACCAAGAATCGACGAAACCTGCGCGTGAAGCTCGTCCTCATCCATGCCTTCCCCCCGCTGAAGCGATAGAAGCGCCTCGCGAAGGCCCGCTTCTTCGTCCTCGGTGAGGGGTGCCGTCGAGTCCAGCGACTCGACCACGTAGCGACCAGGCCGTAGGCCAAGGAACTCGGTCGGGACGTCGGTCCCGTTCCACTTGAAAACAACCATGGGACCTCTATTTAGCACGTTCTTGCGTGGCCAGGATCCGGCCAAGATGCGCACGCCGCGCAAGGATAGCGCCCGGTCGCACGGTCACGCCGTTGCCCCTCCCACGTTGACCACATCCGCCAACGGCGAAGAGCGGTCCGGCCACCGATGGGCCTTGGTCGCCGCCGAAGATATGGCCGTTGTACCGGTTTCCTGCGGGTTCATCGACGCCGAGCCCGGGCGTGGTCACCACCGCGCCCACACATGGCGCAAAAGCCGCACCTGTGCCGAACGCTCAACCCACCACGACCCGTTTCGACAACCCCAACAACGCCTCACGCACTTCACCCATCAACCCTGGAATCTCCCCACGCTCCAACCCCTCCGTCGCAATCGGTTGGCCGAAATGCACGGCAATTGCCAGGTTGGTGCGCACTTCAAAGCTCGTCGCTCCCATCGCCTCGTGCGTCCCGGCTATCCAGGCTGGCAAGATCGGGATGCCTAGGTCCAAGGCTAAATGGAAGCCGCCCTTTTTCAGCTCGCCTAGCTTGCCGTCGCGGCTCCTTGTGCCTTCGGGCGATATCCAGACGGAGATGCCTTGTCTCAGACGCTCTTTGGCGGTCTCCAGTTGACTGACGGCCTTGCTGCGGTCGTTGCGGCTGATGGGGATGAAGCCTGAGGCTTCCATGGCTCTTCCCCAGATGGGCACCTTCATCAAGTCTTGTTTGGCTACCATGCGGATCGGCGTGGGGACCGCCGCCACCAACACCGGTACGTCCAACATCGATGTGTGATTGGACATCACCACATAGGCCTTGTGACCGTCAAAGGCCTCTGCGCCCGTGGTGAAGAGGGCATAGTCGCCGTCCCTCAAGATGTCTTGACCCCAGCCGCGCAAGAGCTCGTCGGCGTAGGCGAAGCCCCCTCGGCCTACCGCGGAGGCGGCCAGGTAGCGGACCGAGATGTCGAGCGTGCGGAGCAGCGCACCGTAGGTCCGAAGCAGGCTCGTTCGGGAGGGGTGGCCGTTGCGGTAGTCGACGACGGTGCGAAACGATCCCATGGGGCTTTTTGCATCGGGTCGATCGATGCGCGTTTGGGCTTTACAACGGCCGCGCCGCGAGATGAAGGGCCCTCCTCGGGTCGCCGCTGCCAACGCCCGCTTTCGGGCGGCGCGCTCCGTTGGTAAGAGCACTCGCATGGCCAGTACAAGCTCGCTCGACCAAGAGGTTATCCGCGTCGTTTCCCTCTTGCACCCCGAGCCGCACCTCGTGCTCGGCCCCCACGCGGAGGACGGCGGCGTCGTGGTTCGCACGTTTCGCCCTGAGGCGCTCGGCGTGCGGCTGTTGCCCGACGACCTGTCCTTTTCCCCGGTGGTGATGGACAAGATCCACGGCCTCGGTGTGTTTGAAGCGCGCTTGCCCGGGGCGGCCCTGCCGTTCGCGTACCGCTTGGAGGTTCGCTTCGCCCACGACACCTTCACGGTCCGCGACCCCTACGCCTTTGGGCCGACGCTCGGCGACTTGGATTTGCACCTGGCCGCCGAAGGCAGTCACCGCGAGCTCTACCGCATGCTCGGCGCCCACCTGCGCACCATCGACGGCGTCGCGGGCACGTCGTTTTCGGTGTGGGCGCCGGCGGCCAAGCGCGTCAGCGTGGTCGGCAGCTTCAACAACTGGGACGGCCGTCTTCACACCATGCGCCGCTTGGGCAACGGGATTTGGGAGCTGTTTGCGCCGGAGGTGGGGGAGGGC
>CAYLJT010000151.1:0-12726 GCA_964383995.1 uncultured Polyangiaceae bacterium | reverse complement strand
CGTCGACGCCCGTCGCGGCGTGGGAGTTGTCGTCGCCTTCGCGACCCAGAAAGATGGTTCCGATGCGCGTCGACTTGCCGAAATAGTGGTTGAGCCGAACCACCGTCACCTCGTCGTCCAAGGCGACCTTGGGGGTCGGCGCGGCGAGGCCCACGTTCATGGCTGAGACAAATGTGCCTTCCGCCTCCGCACGAGCCTTGAGCGCGTACAGGATGGGCACGTCTTCGTAGCGTGTCGCACCCTGCTTTTTCAGGCCGATACGGCGCGAGTAATACAGCTCGGCACCGGGCGCGCCAAACGACAAACGCGCTTCGTCTTCCGCGAAGAAGGGGCGCACTTCCGGAAAGGCGAGCTCGAACCTGTCCAGGTTGGCCACGGCCGAATCGGGCTCCACCTGCGCAAATTCGGGGTTGACCGAGAAGTCGACCTCGATGGGTCCGTAGGGGCGCACCTTGCCATCGAGCCCGGCGCGCAACACGAACGTGTCGTCTCCTGCCGTGAAGTCTTGCAAGCGCGAGGGAGGGAGACGTCCGAAGGTGGACTCGTCGGCGGCCTGACGGTAACCCGTGGTGACGTAGGGTCGGAGGTAGACCTTCGGGCCGGGATCCAGGTCTTTTAGGCCCTGAAGCTCACCGAAGTAGGAAGGGGGAGCCAGCAGCGTCGATTGGGGCGGGATCGCCCAGATCGACATGGTCTGTCCCGCGGAGGGGACCCGTCGCCGGAAGTTGATGCGCACGGAAGACACGCCTTCGCCCGACGACAGCCCGACCGTGGACCAGGGGATGCGCATTTCGGCCGTCCAATAGGCGGGTTTGGCGTCGACGGCGGCGTCCCAATCGCCGCGCCAGGCGTAGCGCGTGTCTCGGCCATTGTCGCCTACCATGGCGTCCGCTTTGTAGCCGCTCTTGGAGATGCTCAGCTCGCGCGCGTTCTCCCCATCGCCGTAGGCGTCGACCAGAACGGACACCGACTCGGCCAGATTGGAGACCGAGGCTTCGTCGAGGGGTAGGCGGTCGTCGTGCTCACCGGGGTCGGGGTCCCACGCGCGAATCGCCACGTACAGGTACTGTGCGTCGTAGGCGACCTGGACGGCCGTGGGCTGACGGGAAGGAATGCCGTGGGGGTCGGATTTGGGATTCTGGAAACGGGCGTCCCGAGGTGCCTTTTTCCAGATGGGCTCGTTGAGCTTACCGTCGATGACGGGGGCCTTTTCTACGCGCACCGCGACGTAGGCTTTGGCGCCGTTCGCGGCGAGCAGCCCGCTCGGAATGCCGTCGGCGGCAGGCGCCGGCTTGGGGGTGGTCGTCGTGGCTTCTGGTGGCGTCGCGTGCGCGCTCTTCTCTGCTTGGAGGGCCGCTTCGAGCGAGCGCAGCCGCTCTTCCAGGGCGGCTCGTGCGGCCTCTTCGCGCTCGCGGGCGATGCGCTGGTGCTCCGTTCGTTCGGCCACCGTCCAGTCGGGGGCACCCGAGTCGAGCCCCGCATAGGGGTCGACGGGGGGAGCTTGCCCGGCCGCAGTGGCCGCGAAGGTAAGAAGCGCAGGCGTCAGCAAAAGGCCGAGCGTTTGCCGGCCCGCGAGGCGAAAAGGGCGCATACTTTAGGGTCCGGGCGGCGGCGGGGGGTCGTCACCGTAGGCACATTCGGGGTTTTGGCAGCCCCCCTGTCCCTTGCATTCGTTGTGACCTCGGCAGTCCGCCTTGGCCGTCTTGCACCACCCCTGGTTCTTGCACTCGTTCTTGCCTTTGCAGCAGTCCTTGGCGCTCGACGCGGCCGCCGAAGGGTCGGCGGGCGCCGCCGAGGGGCTAGCGCCGCATCCCGTGGTTACGGCGGCTAACATACCGCCGACTGCCGCGAGAACCAGCGTGTTGGAGAGCGGGGAGGAAAGGGGGCTCCGGGAGGATCGTGTAGTCATGCGAAACGCTACGGGGTGGGAGGTGGGAGGTTTCGACGATCGGCGGACGAATTACCACCTTGGAATGGCGAACGTCTACTTGAATCGACGGAGGTCGCGATCACGCTTTGGGCCAAAGTCGATGGGAGCTCGGCGGCGCTCGCGCCGCGCTCAGTGGGGAGGCAGCATGTCCGATTTCAGCATGATATGGGCCTGAAATCCCGGCTGGTTGGGGGCATCGCCGTGACACGCCTTGCAGGTTAGCTTGCTGTCGTCCTTCGCCACGAACTCGGTGACCATGACGCGCGCCATCCACGCGTGGGCCTTCGCCGGGTCGCGTGGATTGCCTAACACCTTCGCCAGGGGCTTGCCGGCCTCGTCGACATGGCAGCTCTTGCAACGAAAGCGAGCGCCCTCCTTGGCGGGCTTCAGCGACGCCATCAAGTCCGAGCCCATCCACGCCGCAATTTCCCGGTTGGGGGTCGAGGTGACGTAGTCGAACTTGTCGGGGTTGCTCGGGTCCTTGACGTGGCAGTAGTCGCAGTCGACACCGAGCTGGGCCGAGATATCGGCCATTTTCAGGAACTTGTCCTGCTCGCAACGGGCGTTCTTCAGGAGCCCGGTGTAGGGCTTGTCAAGGGGTGGAGAGCCTTCGCAAATGTCGGGTCGACCCTTCGCGGGCGCCGCCGCTTCGGTCGCGGGCGCTGAGCCGCAGCCGAGGAGAGCCGTGAGGGTGGTGGCGGCTAGGGTAGCTCGCACGGCGAGCCCAACGAGCTTCGTGATTCCAGTCATGGCCGTCCTGGTCATGGGGTCGCTAAATGCCGATGGTTCGAGCCAAACGGTCTCAGGGCGCGGGTAGGCGAATCATGCGCACCACCTGATTTTGCATATCCGCAAAATACAGGTCGTCGCCCACGACGTCGAGGTAGGAGGGGCCCTTGAGGCGCGCGTCGATGGCGGGCCCTTCGTCGCCTGAGCTGCCCTCTTCGCTGCCGGCGATGGTGGTGATCACGCCGTCCAGATCCACCCGGCGAATGCGGTTGTTGAAGGTGTCGGCGATGTAAATCTGACCATCGTCCGCCACCGCGACGCCGTTCGGCCACTGGAAGGCGGCCGCCGTCGCCGGGCCGCCGTCGCCCGAAAAACCAAGCTCTCCCGAGCCCGCGACGGTAGTAATGATGCCGGTCTTGGCGTCGACCCGCCGGATGCGCTGATTGAAGGTGTCGGCAATGTACAGGTTGCCTTCCGCGTCGAGGTCGAGGCCCTCGGGGCGGAACAAGGTGGCTTCGGTGGCCGGTCCGCCGTCGCCATCGCTGCCACGCTCGCCGGTCCCGGCGTAGGCTTGCACGGTGCCGTCGGGGCGAATCACGCGCACCCGCTCGTGCTCGTAGTCGCTCACGAAAATGCTGCCGTCGGGGGCCACCACCATGGCGGTCAGTTGGGCAAAACGCGCGTCTAGCGCCGGTCCGCCGTCGCCCGAATCGCCGACATCCACGCCGCCCGCCACCACGCTCAAGGTGCCGTCGGTCTCCACACGCAACACGCGGGGGTCGTGCAGGGAGACGAACATCAACCGACCTTGCTGATCGAAGCCAAAGTCGATGGGGTTTTCCAGGGGGGACTCGAGGGCGTTCGCGCCCTCCATGGCTAGCGCGTGCTCGCCACTGCCAACCAGCGTGTCCACTGTGCCCGCGCTCAAGCGGCAGCGAAGACGCATGTTGTTGAAGTCCATGATGTAGAGCTGACCGTCAGGCCCTTGGTGCACCGCGCTCGGCAGGTTGAACGCCGTCTCGGTCGGCGTCATGCCGTCACCGTTGTAGGCCTGGGCGCCGTTGCCAGCGACCCTATGGATCGTCCCCGGGCCGGCGCTGTCGAAGGGATCTTCGTCGGGGGATGCGGAGGCGCAACCGACCGCGAAGAGCAACGCGGCGGGCGCAAGCGCGAGGAAGGATCGGGTATTCATAGCGTACCACACATCCAGTCGAAGCCCGTCGGCGGAACACCGCAGCTTGCGTGGCAGGTGCGGCACGAGGCGATGATTCCGTCTTCGGAGACCGCGTTGTCCGCGCCCACCGTCTGCCAGTGCCAGTCGCCGCCTTCGGCGTCGAAGCCAGCTTCACGACGCATGGCGGTGACAGCGACCAAGCTCTGGCATGCCGGATCGGCATATTCAGGTTTGATCACGACCGACATGTCTGGAAAGGGTCGGTCGCGGTCGGTGTAGGGCCCCAACGCGGCGTCGTCCGCCAGGATGCGGACGTAGTTCAGGTCATGGTCGGGGCTACGCTCGCAGGAGGCGACCTCGTGGTAGGTGGTCGCCCAATCCGCATCGAACACCGGCGCCAGCGACGCCGCCGCGGTCTCGTCGCCCGAGCACGCCGGCAGCGCGGCGGCCCAGACAAAGAGCGCGAACGTCGTCGCCGGTCTGTCGGTGCTCAGGGAAGGGTGCATGTCCACTCGTAGCCGCCGGCCTCGTCGGTGCAGCCGGTATGGCAGCCGTAGCACTTGGGGGTGTCGATGCCCGTGACGTTTCGCTGCGAGTCGACAAGCTGCCATTTCCAATCGAGCTTGTCAGATGCGGTGCCCGCTTCCAGGCGTTGCATGACGGTCCACTGCACGATGGGACCCGAACAGGTGGCGTCGGAGAAGTCGTACTCCTCCTTCAGCAAGATGCCGCCCACCGGAATGGGGGCGTCGTGGTTCTGGTAGGGGCCGAGGGCCGTGGGGTCGGCGAGGACGCGAATGACGTTGAGGTCGTGGTCGCCGCTGGGGCGGCAGTTACGGACCTCCGTGTAGGTCGTCGCGTAGTCCTCGGGGAACACGGGGCTATTTTCCGGGTCCGAGCCCGAGCTCGAGCTCGTCCCGTCCTCCTCACCTCCACACGAGGCGAGGAGGAGGGCGAGCAGCAACCCGGGGAGCGCGCGTCGAAAGGTCATCGCTCAGCGCAACTTGACGGTCTTGACCTGGTGATTGCCGGTGTCGGTGATGTTGAGCCGACCATCGATCCACTCGACGCCGTAGGGCAGCTTGAGCGTCGCCGCGGTGGCGGGGCCACCGTTGCCCGACGAGCCCTTGACACCGCACTGTCCAGCGACCGTGCTGATGTTGCCGCTCGGATCGATGGCGCGGATGCAGTGGTTGAACACGTCCGAGAAGTAGAGCGTGCCGTCGTCGCCGAAGGTCAGATCGACCGGGTAGTTGAGCTTCGCGTCGAGGGCAGGTCCGCCGTCGCCCTCGTAGCCGTTCTGCTGGACACCGGCCTCCGGGGGTTGACCGGCCACGCGGTGGACCATGCCATCCTTGTCGATGCGGCGGATCATGTTGTTCGACGAGTCGGCGAAGAACACCTCGCCCGCCGCGTTGATGACGATGCGACCCGCGGGGCTGGCCGACTGGCCGAAGGGCTGAGCCATGCGAATCTGGTCGGCCGGACCGTCGTCACCACCATAGCCGGGCGTGCACGGCTTCGCGCACCAGACGGCCGGATCGCCGCACACAGCCTTGCCGGACGGACCGTTCATGCCGTCGGGGCACGCGGTCGGCTCGACACCGTCGGCGCACTTGCCGGGGCCCGCGGGATCGGCAGCATCGACGATGCAGCGACCCGCCATGCGGTGGATGTTCCCCGCCGCATCGACCACACGCAGCACCTGGTTGGCCTGATCCATGATCACCAGGTTGCCATCGGGATCGATGGCGAGGCTGGCGGGTAGATCGAGGGACGCGGTGAGCGCGGGGCCTTCGTCGCCGTAATACGCACGCTTGCCGTCGCCAGCGAGGTCGGTGACCTTGCCGGTCGAGAGGTCGACGGTGCGCACCTTGCTGTTGTGCCAGGCCGCGATCAGGATGTTCTTGCCTTCGGCGTCGAAGATGATGTTGGTCGGGTGATTGAAGTCACCGTTCTCCGGATCGTCGAGCGATCCGCCGAGCTCGCCGCGACCGGCCACCCAGTGCAACATACCTTCCGCGTCAAGGCGGCGCAGGCGGTGGTTGTTCCAGTCCAGGATGTAGACCGTGCCATCGGCGGCGGTCAGCGTGTCCTGGGGCAGGTTCATGCGGGCGTCCAGCGCGACGAGGGCCATGTCGTCGGCGCCTTCGTCGTAGCCGTTCTCGCCGCTGCCGGCGATGACGCAGATGTTTCCGACCACGCTGGTGTCACAGGCGGTGGCGCCGGGCGCGGCGGTCGTGTCGTCGCTGCCGCCGCAGGCGGGAATGGCGAGCAAGAGGCCGAGGGAAAGGACGGTAAGATTTTTCATTTCGCCACCTTAACAACGCGGTTGTTGAGCGAGTCGGTCACGTAGAGGTTGCCGTCGTTGTCGAAGGCAATTCCGAAGGGACGGCGGAGCATCGCCTCCGTTGCAGGCATCTGTTCCATGTCGTCGACGCCCAGCTCACCGGTGCCTACCACCGTACGAATCTTGCCATCGGCGAGGCTGACCGCGCGGATCACGGCGTTGTCGGTGTCGGCGATGTAGATGTCGCCGTCCGGACCCAGCTCCAGATCGCGCGGCGCGCGGAGCTTCGCGGATTTCGCGTCGCCGCCGTCGCCCGAGAAGCCGATCTCGCCGGTGCCGGCGAAGGCGTCCACCATGCCCGTGGCAAGGTCCATCACGCGCACGCGGTTGTTCTCCGTGTCGGAGATGTACAGCTTGCCGTCCGCGTACAGGATGCCGCCGCTCGGGTTCGGGTTCGAGCCGACCTCCCACGAGAACTCGGCCTCGAGGGCCAGACCGCCGTCGCCGCTGTCGCCCGCCGTGCCCTTGCCGGCGATGGTAGACATGTTGCCGTCGGCGCCGATCATGCGCACGCGCTGGTTCTGCTGGTCGACGACGTAGATGTTCCCGTCCTCATCGATGGTGGCGTCGCTCGGCTGCTTGAACAGCGTCTTCGCGATCGGCCCGCCGTCCCCAGCGAACCCCGCGCCGCCGCCTGCCACGACCTTGACGTTTCGGGTGTTCGGGTCGATACGCAAGATCTTGTGGTTGTGCCAGGCGACCAGGAGCACCGTATCGTCGGGCGCCAAGATCAGGTTCGTCGGGTGGTTGAGCTGCCACACCGAACCGTCCGCGCCTTCCGGCTTCGGACCTCCGGGGGGCCCATCGCCCGGGAAGATCGGGTCGGTCCAGCCCACGACGCTCTCCACCGTGCCGTCAGCCAACACCCTTCGAACGAGGTAGTTGTTGAAGTCGGTGAACCAAACCGTGCCGTCCGGGTGGAACAACAGATCTTGCACAGAGTTGAGGCGCGTGGCGTAGCGGGGCAGCCCGTCGCCGTTGAAGCCCTCTTCGCCCTTGGTGCCGAGCCAGGTGCAGACCGTGCCGGATGCTTGGCCCGCGCACGCGTCGGTGTACACCTTCTCGTCGGGGGTTCCGGAGGTCGTCGCCGCCGTCGTCTCCGAGTCGCCACAGCCAGCGATCCCTGCGGTCAACGCTAAGATCGCGAAACATCCCATCAAGCTTCTATTCGTATCCATGAATCAAATTCCTCCTGCCGCAATCGGGGTCCCCTTGTGCGCCAATACGCCGTTGGTCAGCGGAAAACTCGCGGTTTGTCCGCCGGCTACCCATACACCTCCGCCGGGATCTACCCAGACCCCGTGGAGGTCCTCCTGAATATCGAGACCGGTCTCTTCCAGTGCCCATCCAGACGCGCTTCGGGCGTACACGGTGCCGTATTGGCCAACCGCGTAGCCGCTCTCTCCTGCCCCCAACATCACGCCGACCACACCGTACTCGGCGTCGTCGGTGACGCTCTTCCAGCCCGACCCGTCGTCCTCGACGATGATCCCGCTGACCTGACCGCCCACCGCGACGAACCGCTCGGCGTTGCCATGGACGGTAAAGAGGGAAGAGCCCACGCCGGTCTGTTCTTGCTGGAGGGCCGTGCCATCCCAATAGAAGGACACACCGTTGCTGCCGACCAGCCAGACGTCGCTCGCGCTGCGGCCGAACACCTTCCAGATCGACGCGCTCGACGCGACCTCGGCGGGCAGGCTCGGCTCCGCCTCCCAACTGTCGCCGCCCTTCAAACGCCAGGCAAAACCGCTCGATCCGAAGGCGCCGCCGACGGCCCACATGTCGGTCGGGCTGCTGCCCCAGATGCCGAAGACGGTGTCCACGCCAGGCGTGGTCATGCGCGTGAAGTTGCCATCTTCGTAACGCAGGATGACGCCTCCCGAGCCCCCCATGAAGATGGGTCCGCCCTCGAAGCCGAAGACCCACCACAGGTCCCCTTCGGTCTCCCCCGTGGGGATCTGCGCCCACTTGGTTCCGTCGTAATGGAGGGCGAGGGGCCCGGTGCCGTCCCGCGCATCACCTCCGACCACCCACACGTCGCTCGCGCTGGTCCCCCAGATCGACAACAGCGCGCCTGGCAGATCTTGCTGTGAGACCGCCCACGTGGGGGTATTGGAGGCGGGGCCGTCCGAGTCCGAATCGCCGCCACAGCCGACGCCAAAGAGGGACACGGCCGCCGCGGTCGCCAGGGCGAGCCATCGAGCGGAGGACGAATGGATGCGTTGGACCTTCATGGCGCTTTCCAAGAAAAAGGGCAGTTAGTTTCCGCAGAGGACGCCCGGTTCGTAGGCCGCGCCGCACAGGCACTTGCAGCTCTCCAGCTTGTCCGGCTCGCCGCAGGTCGGGGTGATGTTCATGGTCGACGAGGCCTGCCGCCCCGCCTTGTCGGTTACGGTGACGCGGAGCTCGTATTCGGTGTCGAAAATGTCGGACGACGACCACTCATTGGGGCACATGGTAAGGTGCGAAAATGTCGTGATCAAGCCGTCTTTGCTGCCCGCCCAGCCGTCTTCCAAGGCCTCGAGATCGACGGTGCGCGAGTCCTCTTGGGAGCCCCCGCCGTTGACCTCGCTGATTTGCGAGGTGACCTTGACGCCGCAGGCCGACATGTTCGTGACGCGAAGGCCGATGAACGACACCCGGCCTCCCTGCGGTGGGGTCAACATGTCGATCGTTTCCCCGCATACAATCGGCGTCGAGACGCCGTCCGCCCGTTGGTTGTACAGTTGCAGCTCGGGGGGAGCGCTCAGGTCACCGACGTCGCCCGCGGGGCAGGTGGCGCCGAGGTCGGTCTCCGTGTCCGCGGCGCTCCCACCGCACGCGGCGAGCGTGAGCGTGAGCGCGACATAGAAGGCTTTACAGAGTCGTCGTGATAGCATCGGAGGATACGCATATTCCCGGTTTCCGTCCCCTCCGCCAATCGCGCCCCCGTAGTAACTTTTCGCAATGAAAAACGCGGACGCCAATACTCAAAACATGGGATGCCTTCCTACCCAAAAACTCGATCGAGCCCATGGTCGGTTGGGGACAACCCATCAGGGGATCCCTCCGGTCGACCGAAGATGGTAGGACCGCATACGGTCTGTTTGGGGGAGGGGAGCGCACGCGCGGACTGGGAGATCGGGGTGGCTGAGGTTAAGCTCCGCGGAGCGCCATGAGACCCATCCAGCGAAGCGCGTTGCATGTTGTCCTCCCAACCCTCCTCGCCGTCGTTGGTTGCGGGACGACCGACGAGACCACCGCAGAGTCCGCGGATCCTTGTGCCGCGCAGCCTGCCGGGACCGTCTGCACCTGGCTCGGAGTGAAGCACGCCGAGGGCTTCAACGGCGACGGGCTGCGCTACGAGACGTTCCTCAATCAGGTTCAAGACGTGCTGTTTTTGTCGGACGGCACCGCCTGGGTCAGCGACTTCAACAACCACCTCCTGCGTACGGTCTCGCCGAGCGGCGAGGTATCCTCGGTGGTGGGTTGGACCGATCCGATTTTTCCAGGCGATGGGCCCTTCGGTGGCACCCCGGAAGAGGGCGCGCCGGGCTCCGAATGGCAGCTTTTTCATCCGACGGGTCTGGCCCTCGGGCACGACGGCGCGATCATCGCGGTGGGCTGGCACAACCACAAAATCTTGACAATCGATCCCAATTCTGGGTGGGTCGATGTTTTGGCGGGCGGAGCGGGTGAAGCGGGGCGTTCGGGCTTCGACGGGGACGGCGGGCCCGCGAGCCTCGCGCTTTTCAACCAGCCGAGCGACGTCGCGCTCGACGCGAGCGGCGACCTCTACATCACCGATCAAGTCAACCTGCGCGTGCGTCGCATCGACACGAACGGTGACATCGATACCATCGCCGGCACGGGGACCTACGGCGGCGCCGGCGATGGCGGACCGGCGGTGGACGCCGAGGTTGCGTGGGGCTCGGGCGCGAATCCGAACCCGAGCGGCGGCGTCCTCTACGCGGACGGCATGCTCTACATCGCCGACACCGAGAACAACCGCGTGCGCGCGATCGAGCTAGCGACGGGGCAAATGCAGGCCTTCGCGGGCAGCGGCGAGCTCGGCTACGGCGGTGATGGCGGCCCCGCGAGCGAGGCGATGTTGAGCGGTCCACGCGACCTCGAGATCGGCCCCGAAGGGGACCTCTACATCGCGGACACCGACAACGGCGTGGTTCGCGCCATCGATCGCAGCTCGGGCATCATCCGCACGGTGGTCGGCACGGGCGAGCTTGGGCTCGACGACGAAGAGCAGCTCCCCGCGCTCGCAGCGCGTCTTCGCCGCCCGTTCGGGATCGCCTTCGATGGCGCGGGAAACCTCTACGTCGCCGACTCGCTCAACAACCGCGTGGTGCGCGTCGCGCGCTGACGAAAAGGCCGGTCTGGGCACCTCGATCGCGCGCGCCTGACCTTCGCCGCGACGCACGGAGAAGAGCGCGCAACCGGCGCCTCGCGTGACCGCGCGCTCGTAGCCGGTTCGCTTCGGGATCGGGGAAGCAGGGAAGGACCTGCGCCCGTGCGTACCGCTTTCTCGCGCCTCGCCTACCGACATAACGCCAGCAATTCCGCTTGGGGCGGATCGAAATCCACCGGAATGCCCGCTTTGATCCATTTCTCGGATCCAAGCTAGTGCAATCTGGGGATATGTTGTGGTCCCGTAAATTTGATCGCGACATACATAAAACTAGTGAGCAGCCGATCCCATGAAACGAGCCATTGCCCTCCCCGCCGCGGCCACCACGTTGGCGTACCTCGTCCTAGCGGCTCCCGCCTTCGCCCTCGATCCCGTCTCAGCGGGTCCCCATACCCCGCCACCCCCCGAGCGCCCGAAGTACCAGGACCTTCGCTACGAAGAAAACTGGGCGGTCACGCCCAAGCTCGCGGACCACGACTTCTTTGATCCGCTCAAGTTCATCCGCCTCAACAAGAAGGGCGATCTGTGGGCTGGCTTCGGCGGGCAGCTCCGGCTCCGCGGCGAGCTGATGGACGATTTCGCCTTTGGCGCGCCCCCCAACAACGACGACACCTACGGTCTGGCCCGCCTGCGTCTCTACGGCGATCTCCACCTGACCCAGTACCTGCGCTTCTACCTGGAGGGCATTAGCGCGCTCATCAATGACCGCGACTTACCGGGCGGAAAACGGCCGATCGATCGGGACCGGGCCGACATCTTGAACGGTTTTGTCGACCTCGTTCTACCCATGAGCGACGGCGACGCCAAGCTGACGGCGCGGGTAGGGCGGCAAGAGCTGAAGTTTGGGAAAGACCGCCTGGTGAGCCCGCTCGATTGGGCAAACACCCGCCGCACCTTCGACGCGGGGCGCCTGATCTTGAACGCGGGTCCCGTGCGCATCGATGCCTTCCATGGTCAGCTCGTCATCGTGGAGAACACCGAGCTCAACGACAGCAGCTCGGCAAGCACGCTCTCGGGCGTCTACCTGAATGGCAAGGTCTCCGACGCGCTCAACATCGACGGCTACTGGCTCTACAACCACCAAGACACGGCCACCTGGGGCAAGGTTGCCGGCTTCGAAGAGCGCTACGCCGTCGGCGCGCGTCTAGGTGGCAAGCTACCCAAGGGCTTCGACTACGACGCCGAATACGCCTACCAGTTCGGCGACCACGCGCGGCGCACCATTTCTGCCTGGTTCTTCTCGGCCATGGCCGGTGTCAGCCCCGACGTGGCTACCAAGCCCCGCTTCGAGCTGGGCTTCGACTACGCCACGGGCGACGAAGATCCGACCGATCGGGAGGTCAACACCAACAGTCAGTTCTTCCCGCTAGGTCATGCCTACTTCGGCTTCATCGATCTGATAGGGCGTCAGAACGTGGTAGCCGCCAACGCGGGTATCGGTGACAGTCCTATCAAGGATCTGAACATCAAGGTGGACGGTCACCTGTTTTACCGAGCGGAGGGCACCGACCCCATCTACAACGCCGGAGGCGCCCCCGTCCCGCGCCCCAAGCCCAGCACCGAGACCGCCATTGGCAAGGAGGTCGACGTGACCGTCAAGTACAACATCGACCCCCACGCCACCGTGGTCGCCGGCTACAGCCGTCTGGTCGGCGGCGAGTACATCGAGGCCTCGGGGCCCGCGTCGGGCATCGACTTCGCCTACCTGATGGGTATTTACAACTTCTGAGCGGACAAACCTTGCTCCCGCGGGGAGCAAGGCTCCTCCGGACGCTCGGCGACGGGCTTGCCTGTCGTGAAATCCGCATGTGAAGACCAACCCCGCAGACCCCGTCCGGCGCCGCTCGTGACGGGTCTGCGAGGGGCGGAGTCTTCCCACTCAAGCGCGACCGCCGATCGAACCCTCACAAAGCTCCCGAAGCGTCACGACAAAGGCTGGCAAGCTGGTCGGAGCCTGCATAACCGATCGTCAGGGCGACGGCCTGTCGATGATCTACAGCTTCTTCGCGCCAGAGGAGGAGGGGCGGCCGGGCCTCGGCACCTTCATCATCCTCGACCATATCGAGCGCGCGGCGCAGGCCGGACAGAGCCATGTCTACCTCGGCTATTGGGTGCAGGGTTCGAAGCGCATGGAATACAAG
>CAYLJT010000150.1:0-12735 GCA_964383995.1 uncultured Polyangiaceae bacterium | reverse complement strand
GACCTCGCCCGCCTCGACGAGCTCTTTGGCTTCGTCGTCGCCGATGCGCAGGTGTTTGCAGAGGTTGGTGATGAAGGCCTTCTCCGCCTCGTGTTGGGTGCCGTCGACAAAAGAGAGCAACACGGCGTGCTGCACGAGCACGCGGCGATCGTCCGCGGAGAGGTCGGAGAGCGGGATGTCTTCGAGGTTGCGTCGGGTGGCGGCGTACTCGCGGATGGCCGCGGCCTCGTCGTCGTTGGCCTCGAACGCGGAGATGAGCGCCTCGACCATTTCGCGCTCCGGCTCGGCGTATTCACCGTCGGCCCAAGCGACGCTCACGAGGGATTTTACGATCGCAAGATTCTCTTCGTGCATCGACGTCCTCCAAACCAGAACTCTGCCGCAACCCTAGCCGGAAGCGCCGAAAATGGGGAGTCGAACCCGCGGTGGCGGCCCGCCTTTCGGCGTTTCTCGCAGCACGTCGCGGCACACCTGGTCGTTGCCGAAAAAGGGCTCGCCCGACGCCGTCACGAAGGCCCGGCAGTGGCCGCACTCCTCCCGATGCTCGCACGGGCCGCAGCCCTCGAAATCCCTTGTTCTCAGGCGTTCGTGCGCCTCGAAGCTGGCGAGCCGCGCGAGCAGGCCGGGGTGGTAGTTGCCGTAGATGGCCTCTTTGACCGGGTGGCACGAGGAGACCGTGAGATCGGCGTGGATGCAGGCGCGCCCGCGGCCCGCGGTGCATTGGTAGAGCAGCGCTTCCGGGTAGCCGAGGGCGCGCAGGATGGGGTTTACGATCGGGTAGGCGCCGATTTGCACTGGAAAACCCGTGCGTGTGTAGAGCACGGCGGCGAGCGCCAGCTCGCGTAGCTCGGCGGGCGAGAGGGGCCGCAGCGTTGTCCCGGGCTTCTGCGAGCCCTCGTGGCCAACGCCGACCGGGAAGAGCGTGACCCCCGCGAGGCCCCCGTGCTCCTGGCGCAAAAACCCTAGAAACGAAGCCAATTCGCGCAAAACCTCGGGGGTGACGACGGTCATCACGGTGACGCGGATGCCCTGCTCCAGCAGCGCACGAAGGGTCTCGGACGTTTGCGCGAAGCGGCCCGCGCCGCGCGCCTGATCGTGCACCTCGCGGGGGCCGTCGAGGCTGATGGAGATGTTGAAACGAGGGCCTAAATCCCGCAGCTTTTGGATGGCCGCCGCGTCGAGCAGGGTGCCGTTGCTGTTGACGAGCACGTCGTCGTAGCGGGCGCAGGCCTCTTCGAGCAGGCGAAAAAGCGGGCTCCACGCGAAGGGCTCACCGCCCGTGACGTGGAGCTGTTCGAACAGCCCCTCTCCCTCGCGAAGCGCTTCGAACGCGGTGCTTTCGGGCATATCGCTGACCCAATCGCGGGACCAGCCGACGAAGCAGTAGTCGCAGCGCAGGTTGCAGCGGCGCGTGACCTCGAGGTCAAGGGAGGTTCGCACCCTTCGACGCTACCATGGGGCCCTTCGAGCACGGGGCGGAATAGGCCCGCCCGCGGGCGGCGTTGTCCGCGCGCTCAACGAGGATTCCATGCGAAAAAGCCCCCGTCTGCGAACGCTGCTCGCCTGCTTGCTGTTGCCCCTCACGCTGCATTGCGCCGGAGCAAGCTCCGAGGTTCCAACATCGAAGCGCGTTCAAGGAGGCGCGGTGCACGTGGAGGTGATGCGGCGGGTCGACGCCGATCCCTCGACGCCGCTCACGTTCCCTCCCGCGAAGGGCGACGTGCTCCCGCGACGAACCTTGGCCGAGCTCGGCCTCGCGCCCGGGGGTGGCGAGCTTCGTGTCATGAGCCCCGAGCGCGAAGACAAGGCGCCCATCGGCATCACCGGGCGGGTGTTTCGCTTCGATTTCGACGACCCGATCGACACCGCGACGCCCGCCGAGAAGGTGATCTCGTTCTCGCCGCCGCTCGCGGGCAAGGCGCGCTGGCTCGAGCCGGCGACCTTGGAGTTTACCGCGGACGCGCCGCTGCCCATCGGGACCGAATACCAAGTGACCCTCACCGAGGTGACCTCGGTCGTCGGGACGACGCTGCAAAGCCCCTGGAAAGCAGCATTTTTGGTGAAGCCCAACGCGACCGTCGCGGGCAAGGAGCTCGGCTACGTGCCCGTGGTGGGGAAGGCGCGACCCATCGTGATTCACCCATCGTCGGAGCGCGACGTGGGCCCGAACGGGACCATGAGCGTGCTGTTCGATCAGCCGATCGATTTGGGCCTCGCGCGCAACCTGGTCAGCCTCACCGATAGCTCGGGGCGAGCGATCTCCGCGATCCTCGATCACCCGAAGGGCTCGGTGTTCGAAGGGATCAAGGTGGATCCGCGCTACGTCGTGCTTGTGCGCCCGGCGTCCGCATTGCGCGCTGCCGCCGATGTAAAGCTCGCGGCGCGAGCTCAAGTCCGGGAAGACGCGGAGCACGACAAGGACGCTAGTTACCGTGTCGCAGGGCCGCTCGTCGTGGAGGGCGTCGGCTGCGGCTACGGCTCGTGGGACCGGGACGAGTGCGTCGAGGTCGGCGGTCGTCTCGTGCTCGGCGGACGCGCGTTCCATGTGCGCATCGCCAACAGCCTTGGAATGACGTCCGACGCGCTGAAGCGTGCGGTGAGCGTCAGCCCTCCGGTGAAGGGGCTCAGCATCTACGAAGAGGGCTGGGATCAGCCGCAGATCGTGGTGTCGGGGGACTTCGCGCCATCGACGACCTACAACGTGACCGTCGCGGGGCTCGTGGACTCGCTCGGTCAACGGCTTCGATCACCGTATTTGTTCACGGTGGCGACGCGGCCGATGGACGCGAGCTTGTCGGCCCCGGAGGGCCTCGTGACCCTCGACGCCGCGTCGGCGAAGACGCTGCCGCTCACCACGCGCAACGTGACCAGCGCAGAGCTTCTGTTGTGGCCCGTCGCCGACGGACCGAACGACATGCGAGCCGCCCTCGAACGCACGCGAGCGCGCGATTTGCCGGCGGAACCAGCGCCGATCGTGCTGCCCGTTGCGGTCGACGCCAAGCGCGACGCGATGGTGCGGACCGATGTCGATCTGTCGAAGGTGCTCGACGCGGGCAAGAGCTACATCGCGACGGCACGCCCCAAGACCCTGACCATGGGCGCGCAACCCTTCGAGCACGCGCGCGGAAGTGAGGCCGAACGGCCGCCCGTGGCGCTCTTGCATGTGGGCACGAAGGACGCGCTCGCGGTGCACGCGCATTTGCTCGGCGACGGCACGTTGGTGCGCGTTTCGCGGCTCGCAACGGGGGAGCCCGTGGGCTCGGCCGCCCTGCGGATCGGCACCGAGGAGGGCGTTCAGCCGGTGATGACCGACGCGTCGGGCCTCGCGTGGGTTGCGGGCGCGGCAGAGCGCTTGTGGGTCACGGCGGGGACCGAGAAGCTGTTCTTGGACCTCGGGCAGGGCGGTCTGCGCGCGTCCGAGACATTCCCCGACCTCGCGAAGGGAGACGCGTCGGGCCTCCCCAGCTTGCGCGCTCTGGTGCTCACCGATCGCGGCATTTACCGGCCTGGATCGAAGATTTTCGTCAAGGCGAGCGTGCGCCGCGTGGAGGGGGACAAGCTCGTCGCGCTGGCGGGCCAAGAGGTCCATGTGGCGCTCGTCGGGCCCACGGGGGACCGCCTTGACACCAAGACCGCGACCATCAGCGATGTGGGCTCGGTCGACACGGCCTTCGACGTCGCCGAGGGCGCGGGGCTCGGGATGCACGAGGTGCGCGTCGAAGAGCTGACGCGTGAGGATGTGCCGATCGCGACGACTTCGGTGCGCGTCGCCGAGTTCGAGGCCCCTCGCTTCACGGTCGACGTAACGGCGAAGGCCGGCGCGAAGGGGGAAATCGAGGCCGACGTGATGGGGCGCTACCTCTACGGCGCGCCCATGCAAGGGGCAGGCGTTTCGTGGACGATCACCCGTCGCCAAGGCGAGGTGCCCGAAGGCGCGCTGGCCGCGAAGGGCCTTCGTTTTACGCGCGAGCGCTCGTGGTACGACGACGATCAAGTCGATCAGCTCACGAAGACCGGTGGCGGCGTGCTCTCGGCGGAGGGGGCATTTCACATCACGCAGGTCTTGCCTCCGAGCAAGACCTCCGCGCCCGAGCGCATCTCCGTCGAAGCCGACGTGACCGACGCTTCGTACCGTCACATCGCGGGGCGCACGCTCATCACGCGCCACACGGTCTCGCGCTACGCGGGCCTTGCCACCAAGAGCCAGTGGCTCGACGTGGGTGAGGACCTGGCGGTGTCTCTCGGCGTCGTCGACACCGAAGGTAAGACCGTTGCAGGTGCAACGATATCCGCGGTGCTCACGGAGCGATCGTGGCGCTACGCCAAGCGCCGCGGCCCGTCGGGCGCCGCCACATGGGACTGGATCGAGGTCAAGAAGCCCGCCGGTCGTTGCACCACAAAAAGCGCGGAAGAGCCTGTGATTTGCAAGATTCGCATTCCCGCGCAGGGCTCCTTCGAGCTGCAAGCGGAGACCGGCGGGCACGTCGGAGGCAGCACCAACGTGTGGGCGTGGGGTGGCGAAGACAGCGACGAAAGCTCTCCGTTTCCCGCTCGTGGACGCACCGTGCCCGTGAGCGCGGATCGCGCGCGCTACAAGCCGGGCGACGTGGCGAAGGTGTTCGCGCCGAGCCCGTTTGCCGACGCGACGGCGATCCTCACCGTGGAGCAAGGTGGGCTTATCTCCCGCGAAACGAAGCGTGTGCGCGGCGGCGCGGCGGTCTTCGATGTGCCCATCACGGCGGCGTCGGCACCCTGGATCCACGCCGCGGTGACGCTGCTCCCGATGGGCGCCAAGGGCGATGCGCTCGGCGACTCGCGGGTCGGTGTGGTGCGCCTGCCCGTGTCCCTCGATGGCGCGCGGTTGGACGTCGCGGCCTCGACCGATCGCGCCACCTACGGACCGGGCGAAGAGGTGGAGGCCACCGTCGATGTGCTCCACGCGGGCTCCCCCGTGGCCCACGCGGACGTCGCGCTCTACGCGGTCGACGAAGGCATTTTGCGCCTCACGGGCCACCAAGCGCCGGAGCCCAACGCCCTCCTGCATCCCGGGCGCGCCCTCGATTTTCGATCGGTCGATAGTCGCGATGGCCTCGCGGAGCTGCTCGCCTCGCGTCACGTGGCGGGCGATGGCGGCGGGCCCGACATGAGCTCGGTGAGCCAAGCCCGCAAGCGCTTCGTGGAGACCGCCGCCTGGTATCCGTCCCTACGCACCGACGACAAGGGCCGCGCGCGCGTGCGCTTCAAGCTCCCCGACAACCTCACCACGTTTCGCGTGATGGCCGTGGCCCTCGACGCCGACGGGCGCGGTGGTTCGGTACAGACCCAGCTCACCGTGAGCAAACCCCTGCTCCTGTCGCCGATCGTCCCGCGCTTCGCGTTGCGAGGCGACCGCCTTGAAATCGGCGCGCAGGTCGCGAGCGCGGCGGACGTGCCCGTGAACGTGACCGTGCGTCTCGGCGATCAAACGCGACCGCTGCGCGTCCCCGCCAAGGGGCAAAGCAAGGTCACCTTCCCGTTCTTCGCGGGGACGACGGGCGTCGTGCCGCTGCAGTTCTCGGTGCTGGACGAGGGCGGCGTTGTCCGAGACGCCGTGGACCTGTCGCTGCACGTCGACGAGCCGGGCATCGACGAGCGCCCGCGTCTCGCCGGAGCCTTCCTCGAAAAGCGCGTGATCGGCCTGAAAATCCCGGCTTTTGCCATGATCGGCAAGGGCGATGAGCTGGCCGTGCAGGTCGGCGAGCACCTGTGGCCCGAGCTCGGAGAGCGCCTGCAATACCTCCTCGGCTACCCCCACGGTTGTGTCGAGCAGACCACATCGAGCACCCTCCCGCTCATCGCGGCCCGCGACATTCTTCCGCGGATCGGCGTTCAATCGCTGTCGCAGGCCGAGCTCAACAAGCGCATTCGCGCGGGCCTCGATCGCCTCGCCACCATGCGCACAAGCTCCGGTGGCCTTGCCTATTGGCCCGGTGGTCACGAGCCGAACGTCTTCGGCACCGCCTACGCCGCGCGGGCCTTCGTCCTCGCAAAACAACTCGGTATCGAGGGACCGAGCGGCGTTCTGGACGGCATGACCGCCTACCTGAAGGGCGCGATGCTCGCCTCCGATCTTCCCCCCGAGGTGCAGGCCGCGATCGCGCAAACGCTCGCGGAGCTTGGCAAGCTCGAGGTGGGCACCGCCGACGCGTTGTTCGAGCGCGCGGGGCAGCAGACGGTGTTTGGAAGCGCGAGCCTGGCTGTCGCGTTCTCTTCGCTGAAAGGCCAGGAGGATCGCGTGGAGAAGATGCTCGACTTCGTGGAAGGGGCCTTCGATCAGCGCGGGCAGCTCACCGCTTCCGTAGGGCACAACGACTTCTACTACTACGGCTCGGCTACCCGCACGCGCTCCGCGGCCGCCATCGCGCTCGCGCGTCTTCGCCCAGAGTCCCGCATTTTGCCCATGATTTTGGCCGATCTCGCTTCGGGCCTCGACGACTACACGACGCAGGCCGCGTCCTACTCGCTGCTCGCGCTCGCCGAGCATCTGCGCGGCGAGGACGATGATGCCTCGGTGATCCGCGCCTATCTCGATGGCAAGGAGCTCGTGGCGAAGAAGGACCTTGGCTCGGGCAGCCGCGCGTTTGCTGTTCCGCTCCATGATTTGCGCGGCAAAGACGCGGAGCTAACGCTGGTGAGCGAAGGCAAGCGCGCCGTGTCGTACCAGCTCGCGGCCTCCTGGCGACGCCCCCTCTTCGAGGGCCCCGTGCCCGCCGCGTCGCGCATGACGACGGGCCCTGACGTCCACCGCGTCATCACTGATCCCCTAGGAAAGACCCTCGATCCGTCGCACATCAAGGCGGGCGATACGGTGCGCGTCGCGCTCCTCGTGCGCATGCCCGAAGGCCTTCAGCGCGATCGCTACGGCTACCTCGCGGTCACCGATCGGCTCCCCGCGGGCTTCGAGCCCGTCGATCCTGATCTTGCCACGGTGGCCAGCGCGCCCGACATCGGACCGCGACACCCCTTCGCGGACCTCTTGCGTTGGGGCGGCGGCGGCGAGCCGAGCCACGTCGAGCTGCGCGACGACCGCGTGCAGATCTACTTCGATCAGCTCAACGACGACACGGTGGTCGCCACCTACCTCGCGAGGGCCGTAACGCCGGGTGATTTCGTCCTGCCCCCCGCCATGGCGGAGCTCATGTACGAGCCGAGCAGCGTGGGCTGGTCCGACGCCGGCAAGGTGTCGGTGCAATGAAATCTCCTTCAAAAAAAGCCCTTTTCAAGCATCGAAAGGGGCTCCTTTTGGCCCTCGCGCTGCTCACCGTGGGCACGTGGCTTGGATGGTCCGCGTTTCGCAGCAGCGCGGGGGAGCCCTCCGCGCTCCTCGCCGAGCCCTGGCACCGCGGCACGCGGTTCCTCGATCGGCAAGGCCACGTGCTGCGCGAAACGCCTTCGAAAAGCGGCGAACGCGGCCGTGAGCTCGGGCTCGACGAGATGGGCCCGCGCATCACGATGGCCACGCTCGTCGCCGAAGATCGAAACTTCTTCGAGCACGCGGGCGTCGACGGCCGCGCGATCGTCCGCGCGGTGGCGCAAAACGTCTCCTCGGGACGCGTCGTCTCGGGCGCGAGCACCATCACGCAGCAGCTCGTCAAGCTGCTCGATCATCAGGGCCAGGCGCACGAGCGCACGCTGGGCACCAAGCTCGAAGAGGCAGCGCGTGCGGAGAACCTCGAAGAGTCCCTGAGCAAGCAAGCCATTTTGGAGGCCTACCTCAATCGACTCCCCTACGGTCACGGCCTCTCCGGCCCCGAGGCCGCGTCGCAGGCCTACTTCGGCGTCGCGGCGCGCGACCTCTCCTGGGCTCGGGCGGCGTTCCTCGCGGTGTTGCCGAGGGCGCCGTCATCCCTCGACCCCTATCGCTACCCCGACCGCGTTTTGTCGCGTCAACGGGCCCTGCTCGACGCCCTGCGCGACGAGGGCGCGCTCACCGAGGAGGACCACGCGCGGGCCGTCGCCGAAGAGGTCGAGGTTCGCCCGCTCCGTTATCCGTTCCACGCGCCCCACTTCGTCGACGCGCTCCTGCGCAATCGCACCGCTGCGCCGGCCAGCGTGCAAACGACGCTCGACGGCGATCTGCAGCGCGACGCCGAGGAGCTCGTGGCCAGCCACGCGGCCTTGGTGCGCGACTTCGGCGCCAACAACGCGGCTGCGATCGTCATCGACAACAGCAACGGTGACGTCCTCGCGTGGGTGGGCAGCGTCGATTATTTTGATGTGCAAATAGCGGGTCAGGTCGACATGCTGCGCGCCAAAAGACAGCCTGGCTCCACGCTCAAACCCTTCGTTTACGGCCTCTCCTTCGAACAAGGCCACTTCGCGACAGAGATGCTCGCGGACGTCCGTACGTCGTTTGGAACGGGCTCGGGAGCCTGGGCGCCCGATAACTTCGATGGCACCTTCCTTGGCCCCGTCAGCGCCCGCGAGGCCCTTGCAGGCAGCCTGAACGTGCCCGCGGTGCGCCTCGCGGCCGAGCTCCCCGAGGGCGCGCTCCTCGATCGCCTTCATGCCTTGGGCTTTCAAAGCCTCACCCGCGAGGCTTCGTATTACGGCCTCTCCTTGGCCCTCGGCGGGGGGGAGGTCACGCCCATCGAGCTCGCCCGGGCCTACGCGACCCTCGCGCGCGGCGGCTCCCCCATCGCCCTGCGCATGGAACAGGGCCCCAGCGAAGCCCCTGCCGCTCCCGTGATGGATCCCGCGATCGCCGCGCAAATCAGCGAGATTCTCTCGGATCCCCTGGCGCGCATTCGGGGTCTTCACGGCCGCGGCCCCTTCGACCTCGGCTACCCGGTGGCCGTGAAGACGGGCACGAGCTCCGGCTTTCGCGATGCGTGGACCGCCGGTTACACGCGGGAGCGAACGGTTGTCGTTTGGGTGGGCAACACCGACGGCAGAGCGACCCAGGGCTTGGCGGGGGCGGGCGCCGCAGGACCGCTGTTCGCCAGCCTCATGCGCCGCGCCATGCGCGACATCAGCGTCCGAGCACCGCTCTTCGATCCAGCATTGCTCGACACCGTGGAGGTATGCCCCCTCTCGGGAGAGCTCCCCGGCCCCGCGTGCGACGACAAGGTCGCGCGCCACTTTGCCCACGGCCACGCGCCCACTAAAAATTGTAACGTGCATCGCCATGTGACCGTCGTCGAAGGGGCCGCTCGCTGCGCGCCTTCCTCCACGCAAACTGCGGTTTTGCTGCCTTCTGTCTTCGATCGTTGGCTCGCCGAGCAGGCGCCCGGTGCCCCCGGACAAGACGCTTCTGGCCACCCTTGGCTCGCCATGAGCCAAAGCGAGGGGTGCGGCTCCGACCCCTCGCAGGCAGCCCTCACGATCACCTCGCCCAGGGATGGGACCGTGTTTCAGCGCTCCGGAACCGCCGAAGAAGCCCTGCTCGTGGAGGCCGCGTTGTCCGGAGGCAGCGCCAACCTGGGAGCGCGTGGCAGCGTCGAAATCGTCGTCGACGGTCGTCCCGTCGCCCGCACCAAAGCCCCATTTCGAGCCGAAATCCCGCTCGAAGCCGGCGACCACGTGATCTGGGCGCGGCTCGATGAAGGGCCGCGCTCAGCCCGCTCTCGGGAGATCCGAATCGCGGTGCGGTGACCCCTGACCCCGCCCGGCATCGCGCGTGCTATCAACGCCGCCGATGGGTCCTGTCCCGCGCCTCGTTAGCCTTTCGCTCAAGCACCCCATACGGCTCCTCGTGGTGGCGCTGGTCAGCATGATCGCGTGCGGCATCGCGGCCGCACACCTCGAGCTTCGCACCGCCTTTGGCGAGCTTTTGCCGGAGAACAAAGAGAGCGTCATTGTCGCTGACGAGGTCTCAAAGCGCCTCGCCTCCGCGTCGACGCTCACCATCGTCGGCGAAGGCAAAGATATTGAGGGGCTCAAACGATTTGTCGACGCGCTCGCCCCCAAAGTCCGCGAGATGGGCCCCGATTATGTGGGCACGGTCGACGACGGCGCCCAGGCAACCCAGGAATTTCTGCGCGAAAACCGCTTTCTTTACGCCCCCCTCGAGGACGTCAAGAAGGTCCACGACGAGATTCAGGAGCGCTACGAGTACGAGGTTCAAAAGGCCGCCGGCTTCGATCTCGGCCTCGACAGCGACGAAAAGGCCCCTCCGCCCATCAGCCGTGACAGCATCCAAGCGCGGTTCGACGAGCAGCAAAAGAAGGCCGAAAGCAAGCTCCCTGGGGGCTACTACCTCGATGTGAACGAGGGCCGCATCGTCATCCTGGTGCGCACGCCCATCTCGTTCGGCGACACGGACCGCTACGCCGCGTTCCTCGAAAAAATCAACGGCGTGATCGAGGGCGTCAATCCGAAGAGCTTCGATCCCACCCTGGAGGTGACCCTCGCGGGGGACCTGATCGTGGGCGCCGAGGAGTACGCCCAAATCAAGGACGACCTCTCTCACGTCGGATTTGTAGGCGTGGGGATGATCTTGGGCGTGGTCTTCCTGTTCTATTTGCGCCTCCGCACCTTGCTCGCCATGACGCTCTCTGTGGCCATTGGCGTGCTTTGGACGTTTGGCTTTGCCTACCTCACGATTGGCCACCTCAACTCGTCGACGGGCTTTTTGGTGAGCATCGTGGTGGGCAATGGCATCAATTTCAGCATCATCTTCATGGCCCGTTACCTCGAAGAACGTCGCCTTTCGGACGTCGAGCCTAGCATTCGTGTGGCCTTCGAAGAGACGTGGCGCTCGACCCTCTCGGCGGCGGGCGCCGCCATGGTCGCCTATGGCTCGCTGGTGGTGACCGACTTCCGTGGTTTCAAGCACTTTGGCCTCATTGGCGGTGCAGGGATGATCCTGTGTTGGATCGCGACTTACCTGTTCCTGCCCAGCATCTTGGTGGTCTCCGAGCGCATCCTGCCGCTCAAAGAGGGGGCCAGTGTGGCCGCGCGGCTGCGGGGCGCGTACGGCCGTCCGTTCGCATGGTTGGTGGCCAAGGCGCCGCGCACGTTGGCAGTCGTCGGCGTCGTCACGGGCCTCGCGTCCGCGGCCCTAGCCGTCCACTACGTGCTCACGGATCCCATGGAATACGACATGGCGAACACCCGGAACGAGCCGAAGACCGAGGAGACGACGGCCCGCAAACTGAGCCACAAGGTCGAGAAAATTGTGGGCCGGCAGGGGCAAGACGGTCTGGCGATCATGGTCGATCGCGTCGATCAGGTGCTGCCCCTCGCGGCCGAGCTCGACAAGCGCCGAGAAGCCGCGCCGAAGGGCGACAAGCCCTTTGAGAAGGTGGTGACTGTCTTTGACCTCCTCCCCAAGGATCAAGCCGAGAAGATCCCGTTGATCGAGGCCGCCCGCGCGCGCATCGAGAAGGCTCACAAGAAAGGGTTCTTGTCCGACAAGGATTGGGAAGACCTCAAGAAGGAGCTGCCGCGGGGCGAGATCCGGCCCCTTGGCATCGACGATCTGCCCGAGCAAATGGCCCGCGCCTTCGTCGAAAAAGACGGCACACGGGGGCGCCTCGTGTACATCGTGCCCACGTCCGGCAAGAGCGTTTGGGACGCGCGATACCTTATTTCCTGGGCCGACAGCTTTCGTACGACCACGCTCCCCGACGGTTCGGTCATCCGCGGGAGCGGCCGGAGCGTCATCTTTGCCGACCTGATTCTGGCCGTCGTGGAAGACGCGCCCAAAGCCATCGCCGCCTCGCTCCTTGGCACCCTCGCGATCATCGTCGTCGCGTTTCGGGCACGAAAATCCGCCTTCGCGGTGGTGTTCACGCTCCTCCTCGGCTTCGTCTGGATGATCGCGATCATGGCCCTCTACAAGACCAAGTTTGGCGTCGCCGGGGCACCCCTGGGGGTCGAGGTCGAGTCCATGAAGCTCAACTTCCTGAACTTCGTAGCACTGCCCATCTCGATCGGCGTCGGAGCCGACTACGCCGTCAATGTCATGCAACGTTACGAGCGCTCGGGCGGCGGCGACATACGCAATGTCATCTTGGAGACCGGGGGCGCGGTGATCCTCTGTTCTCTGACAACCATGCTCGGCTATTTTGCCCTAGCTTTCTCGGTAAACCTGGCCATTGTGAGCTTCGGTGTGGTCGCCGCGGCAGGGGAGCTGTGTTGTTTGCTGGCCGCCGTCCTGGTCTTGCCCGCCATCCTGTCGTGGCGTCGGGACCGCAAGCCACAACCCTTGACCGAGCCCGCACCGATCGCGACCGAGGCTGCGACCGAGCCGCGCTAGCCCTCGATTCGCGGCTCATTCTGCGGACGCACGCCGTCCCTTCGCGCCGCCGGGCCCAAGCTCCGCGGAGTTGGCTTCGGGTTTCTTCGATTGCTTCCAGTGCCCCGCTCAGCTACGAGTAGGCTTCTTCTAGTAGATCTTTTTCGGTGGAGCTGAATTATGCTTCGATCGGGAGAATCGCTCATGGCTACTCTGTCGCGCGGTCGGAAGGTTGTTTCTTCGCTAGGCCTCCCGACTCTCGCCGTCGCGGTCTCCGTCTTCGTCGCAGCCTCCTGTGGTGACACCGAAAAAGAGCCCAACGGCGTGCTCCTGTCGGGGTCGAGCGCGGCCTCTACGACCACCGGAACGACGTCGGTAACGAGCACTACCTCCGGCGGCGGACACGGCGGAATGGGTGGTCAGGGCGGGGCGGGATCGACCACCACCACGGCATCGCAGGGCGGGGGAGGTTCGGGCGGCGAAGGGGGCTTTGGCGGCTTTGGCGGCTTTGGAGG